>CANMXH010000039.1 GCA_947501315.1 Caulobacteraceae bacterium
ATGGGGAGGGGTACCATCCGAAGGGTGGTGGAGGGGTGAGAAGAGCAGTGCGGCCGGCGCCCCTCCACCACGCTACGCGTGGTCCCCCTCCCCGCGAAGCGGGGAGGAGACGGTGGTGCGCCCCTCCACCACGCTACGCGTGGTCCCCCTCCCCGCGAAGCGGGGAGGAGACCGGGGGTGACACCGCCGCTTGGCTTGTCGCCAGTCGCCGCATAGAAGGCCCGGATGATGAAAACCGCAAAATTGATCGCTGGAAACTGGAAGATGAACGGCCTGGGCGCGAGCCTTGGTGAGGTTGAGGCGCTACGCGCCGCACTGGCCGAGGCCGCGCCCGCCTGCCGCGTCGCCCTTTGCCCACCCGCGACCCTGATCGATCGTATGGCGCGGGCGGCGGGTGAGGGTATCGAGATCGGTGGACAGGACTGCCGGGCTGAAAGCCATGGAGCCTTCACCGGCGACGTGTCGGCCGCCATGCTGAAGGATGCAGGCGCGACGCTCGTCATTCTGGGGCATTCCGAACGTCGTCAGGGGCATGGCGAGACAGACGCGGTTGTGGCCTCCAAGGCCGAGGCGGCCGTGTCGGCAGGGCTGGAGCCGATCATCTGCGTCGGCGAGACTCTGGAACAGCGTGAGGCCGGCCGGGCTGTCGAGGTGGTGCGAGGTCAGATCATGGCCTCCCTTCCGGTGACTCTGGCCGAAACGGGAACCTTCGCCGTGGCCTATGAGCCGGTCTGGGCGATCGGTACGGGCCTGACGCCCACGCTTGAACAGATCGAGGAGGTTCACCGGGCCGTTCGCGCGGCGATGATCGAACGACTGGGTCTGGCGGGTGCCGCCAGGCCGATCCTTTACGGCGGTTCGGTCAAGCCGGAGAACGCGCGCGAAATCCTGACCGTGCCGGAAGTGGGCGGTGCCCTGGTCGGCGGCGCCTCGCTGAAGGCGGCAGACTTTCTGGGGATTGTCCGGGGCGTGTAACGGGGCAGGGCTCATCAGGGCCGGGCGCCAGTGCCCGCCAGCACCCGTGCCTCGGTCCGTGATCCTTAAACCCTATTCCCTAGTTCCTCCCCAAATGTTAGACGCCCCCGCTTGATCGGTGCCGTCCCGCGCCACACATATCGGCTGCCATGCTCCAGACCATTCTCCTCGTCGCCATGATCCTCATCTCGGTCGCGCTTGCCGGCGTGATCCTGATCCAGCGTTCGGAGGGGGGTGCCCTCGGTATGGGCGGAGGGCCCTCGGGCTTCATGACCGCGCGCGGCGCAGGCAATCTGCTGACCAAGACGACCTGGGTGCTGGCCATTCTCTTCTTCTTGTGCGCGATCGGTCTGACCATCCTCGGCAATGTCGAGCGTTCCAACCGTTCCATCGTGGATGCCGACGCTGTGGGCGAGCTGATTGCTCCGACGAACCTTGAGGCGGCCCCGGCCGTCGATCCGGCGGTTCCGGCGCAACCGGCCGCGCCGTCACTCCAGAATCTCGAATCCAGCCTCGCGGGCGTTTCCTCCGCTCCGGCCCCTGCGTCGGCCCCCGCGAACCAGGAGTGACCGGGGAGCTTATCCCCGCCTTCCGCTCCCGCCCTCATAGTCTTCGCATCAGCCCGCTCGAATCAGCGGTAGAGTGACCTCCCATGGCCCGTTACGTGTTCATCACCGGCGGCGTGGTTTCCTCCCTTGGAAAAGGCCTCGCCTCCGCCGCTCTCGGCGCGCTTCTGCAAGCGCGCGGCTACAAGGTCCGGCTGAGGAAGCTGGATCCGTATCTGAACGTCGATCCGGGCACGATGAGCCCGTATCAGCACGGTGAGGTCTTCGTCACGGATGACGGGGCCGAGACCGACCTCGACCTTGGCCACTATGAGCGGTTCACAGGCGTCTCCGCCGCCAGGTCCGACAACATCACGACCGGCCGCATCTATTCGACCATCCTCGAGAAGGAGCGACGCGGTGATTATCTGGGGGCGACCGTGCAGGTCATTCCGCACGTCACAGACCAGATCAAGTCCTTCTGCCTCACGCCGGCCCTGACCGACGAAGGGGAGGACGTGGACTTCGTGCTGGTCGAGATTGGCGGCACGGTCGGCGATATCGAGGGCCTTCCGTTCTTTGAGGCTATTCGCCAGTTGGGCCAGGACCTGCCGCGCGGCCAGTCGTGCTTCGTGCACCTGACCCTGCTGCCCTTCATCAAGACTGCCGGCGAGATGAAGACCAAGCCGACGCAGCACTCGGTCAAGGAGCTGCGATCGATCGGTATCCAGCCTGATATCCTGCTGTGCCGGTGCGAACTTCCGATCCCGGCTGAGGAAAAGCGCAAGATCGGCCTGTTCTGCAATGTGCGCGCGACCGGCGTGATCCAGGCGATGGATTCCGCCGACATCTACGCCGTGCCGCTGGACTATCACCGTGAGGGGCTGGATGCCGAGGTGCTGGCCCATTTCGGCATCACCGATGCGCCGGAACCCGACCTGACGATGTGGCAGGAAATCGCCCGGCGGCGGCTGCACCCCGACGGCGAGGTCACCGTGGCGGTGGTCGGCAAATACACGGTCCTGAAGGACGCCTACAAATCCCTGATCGAGGCGTTGCAACACGGCGGGGTCGCCAACAACGTCAAGGTCAATATCGACTGGGTCGAGGCAGAGACCTTCGAGGGCGATCGCGAAGCCTGCGACGCGCGCCTGCAGACGGCCCATGCCATCCTGGTGCCCGGCGGCTTCGGCGAGCGCGGCTCCGAAGGCAAGATCGAGGCGGCCCGGTTCGCCCGTGAGCGCAAGATTCCCTATTTCGGCATCTGTTTCGGCATGCAGATGGCGGTGATCGAGGCGGCCCGGAACCTGGCCGGCTATCCGAAGGCCTCATCGACGGAGTTCGGACCCACGACCGAGCCGGTCGTCGGCCTGATGACCGAATGGACCCAGGGCAACCAGCGCGTCCTGCGTCAGCAGGGCGGCGATATGGGCGGGACCATGCGGCTGGGGTCCTATGACTCGACGCTCAGGGCGGGGTCAAAGATCGCGGAAATGTACGGTTCGACGACGATCAGCGAGCGGCACAGGCACCGCTACGAGGTCAACATCAACTACCGCGAGGCCATCGAGCAGAAGGCCGGTCTGATCTTCGCCGGCCTGTCGCCGGACGGCGTCCTGCCCGAAACGGTCGAGCGGGATGATCATCCGTGGTTTGTGGGTGTTCAGTATCACCCCGAGCTGAAGAGCCGGCCCTTTGCCCCGCACCCCCTGTTTGCGGGCTTCATCGAGGCGGCCCTGGTGCAGAGCCGTCTGGTCTGAGTGCCGGCACGGCGAGCCGGAACACCGGCTTGCGTATCCCTCAGTCCTGCCCGGTCCGTGGGTGGGCAGAGGGATCACCGTTGCCGGACGACTCGCGCAGCCCTTCGAACGGTTGCCGGTCCTGGCAACGGACACACACACGGGTGCCGGGCTGACTGCGACTGTCGACGTAAACATGCCCTTTCAGTCGGCATTTCATTGACTTGAGCATTGGTCGGTCCGTGCAGAGCTAGAATACCCGGCGTCAGCGAACGGTGTTCCACATTTTGCTGCATTACAAGAACAAAGGGTGCGGCGGCGGTGATGTCCGTCGGCTTCGAAATGCCGCGCACGGCGCGCAGACGCCGCACTTCAGGCGATGGGTGAGTCGGCTGACAGCTCGCCGATATTGGTGCTAACCTTGTTCTGTAGACCGTTCGGAATAGGGCTGACGGGGGGAAGCGGGGGCCTTTTGACAACGACGACGATCAGCGTGGGTCGTATCCGCCCGATTGCGGTCTGGGGGAGCGTTGCCCTGTTCCTGGCGCTCTGCGTCGGCATCGGCGCGGTCCTGCCGACGCGGGCGTCTGCGACCCAACTGTCCTCGCCCGGCGTCCATGAGGGGGTCGCCTCCTGCGCCGGCTCGACCTGCCACGGCCGTCAGGCGCCCGACGGGGCCGTCGTGCGACAGAACGAGCTGGTCAGCTGGCAGGACCCGACGGGTCCCGGTGGATCGCACAGCCGGGCTTGGCGCATCCTGACCTATGCGCGCGCCCAGGCCATCACGCGGCGGCTGGGGCTGGGCCCGGCCCAGAACGCGCCAGCCTGTCTTGGCTGCCATGCCGAGCAGGCCGCGGCGAGGGGAGCCCGTTTCCAGGTTTCGGACGGGGTCGGCTGCGAGAGCTGCCATGGGCCCTCGGGCGGCTGGATCGCCAGCCACTATACCGTAGGGGTCAGCCACGCCGACAATGTGGCGCGGGGCATGAGGCCGCTCGAGGATCCGGTCGTCCGGGCCAATGTATGCCTCGACTGTCACTGGGGCAGCGACAAGCCGAACCAGTTCGTCACCCATGAGATGATGAGCGCCGGCCATCCGCGCCTGTCGTTCGAGCTGGAGCTGTTCACCGCCTTCCAGCAGCACCACGACGTCGATGCCGACTATGTGCAGCGCAAGGCGACGATGAACTCGGCGCGGCTGTGGGCCATCGGCCAGGCTGTCGCCCTCCAGCGTATTCTGACCGTCTATGGCGATGCCGGCCGGGCCGGGAACGGCACTTTCCCCGAGTTCTATTTCTTCGACTGCCACAGCTGCCACCGGCCGATTTCGGACGAGCCCAACGCACCGCTGCTTGTGGAGGCCAATCCCGGGCGGCCGATCCCCGCGGGCATGCCGCCCTTCAATGACGAGAACATGATCATGCTGGCCGCCGCCGCCCGAACCGCGCCGGAAGGCCTGGCCCAACGGTTCCGGACGGAGTCGCGCGCCTTCCACCAGGCGCTGGCCTCCGACCGCGCGGGAGCGGTCGAGGCCGCCCGCCGGCTGGCCGGGACGGCGGGCCAGTTGTCCGCGAGCTTCGCGTCCAGTCCGTTCAGCCGCGCCGACACCTTCGCCATCCTCGAGGATGTGCTGGGGGAGGCGCTGGCACCGCGATATACCGACTATTCGGGCGGCGCCCAGGCGGTGATGGCGGTCGACACCCTGCTGAACGCCCTGGTCGCCCAGGGCGAGATCGACGCGGTCGCCGTCCGGGCGATGCGGCCGGAGATCGACCGTGCCTACGCCGCCGTTCGCGATCCCAACCGCTACCGGCCCCAGGAATTCCGCCGCGCCATGGGCAGCGTCGCGACGGCCGTGAGTCGGGCCCGATGACTGGGCGGGCGAGGGTTCTCGTTCTGGCGGCCGTGGCCGGTCTGCTGCTTGCCGGCTGCGGCGGCGGCGGGTCGTCCAGCGGTGGAGGCGGCGGGTCGTCCAGCGGCGGAGGCGGTGGCGGAGGAGGCGGCGCCCTCTATGCCGTGCCCGCGGCCGAGGCCCTGTCCGTGGCTGATGTCGAAGGGGTGCTGGCCCGCGCCGTGGCCGAGGCCCGCGCGCGCTCCCGGCCGGCCGTGATCGCGGTGACCGACCGCGTCGGCAATGTGCTGGCGGTCTATGCCATGACCGGCGCGCCGGCGACCGTGACGCTGCGTCCGGGCGCGATGATCAATGTCGACCTGCAGGGCGTGGTCGCACCGGCGGCGGCGGCGGCGATCGCCAAGGCGGTCACCGGGGCCTACCTCTCATCCGGGGGCAACGCCTTTTCCAGCCGCACGGCCAGCATGATCGTGCAGCAGCATTTCCCGCCCGCTCCCTCGACGGTCGGCCTGGAAAGCGGGCCGTTGTTCGGGGTGCAGTTCAGCCAGTTGCCCTGTTCGGACATTTCCAGCCGGTTCGTGGCCGGTGGCGGGCCTTCTGCCCTGATCGGACCGAAGCGTTCGCCCCTCGGACTCGCGGCCGACCCCGGCGGCTTTCCGCTGTACAAGAACGGGGTCCTGGTCGGCGGTGTCGGCGTGATCGCCGAAGGTGATTATGGCTTTGATGCCAATGTTCTGGATGTCGATGCTGACATCGAGGAACATATCGCCTTCGCGGCCGGAACGGGTCTCGCCCCGTCGGTGGAGATCCAGGCTGACCGGGTGGCGGTGGACGGGACGACCCTGCGCTACAGCGACGCCACAGCCGCCACACTGATGAGCACGCCGTCCGCGGCACCGGCCTTTGGGAGCCTGCCTGTCGGGACCGGCGCGTTTACGCCCGTGACCGGTTATTTCGCCGGTCCGGGGGGCATCGCCGGCCAGGCCTATGGCGACGAGGCCTCGGGCGTGCGCAAGGCGACGACGGCCGAGTTCAACAACGTCGACGCCTTTATCCTGACCAATGGTTCGGGCGTTCCCCGCTATCCGGTGCAGGGGGGCACGGACGTCGGCTCGGTCGGCGCGCCGCTGACCGCCGCCGAGACGCGCGTCGTGCTCGAAGAGGCCTTCACCATCATGAGCCGGGCGCGGGCGCAGATCCGCCGTCCGCTGGACAGCCGCGCCCAGGTCTCGATCGCGGTGGTCGACACCCATGGCGTGACCCTGGGGCTGGTTCGCTCGCCCGATGCGCCGCTGTTCGGCATCGACGTCGCAGTGCAGAAGGCCCGGTCCGCCAGCTTCCTGTCGAATTCCGCCGCTGCCGCCGATCTGACCGCCAATCCGTCGACGGATGTCAGGGCCTTCGTCGGCGACACGCGCGCCTTCCTGTCGACGTCCACGGCCCTCACGGGGCAGACGGCATTCAGTGTGCGGGCGATCGGCAACCTGGCCCGCCCCTATTTCCCCGACGGCGAGGTCGGAGCGACCCATGGTCCGCTGTCGCGGCCGATCGGTCTCTGGAGTCCCTTCTCGACCGGTCTGCAGACGGCCCTGGTGCTTACCAACCTTGGCCAGCACGTCGGCTTCGTCAGCGGCCTGGGGCCGGACACCGCCGCGCGCTGTACGGCCCTTCCGGACGCCGCGCCGGGCCGGAATCGCCTGCAGAACGGCCTCCAGATCTTCCCGGGCGGGGTGCCGATCTATCGCGGGACCCAGCTGATCGGGGCGATCGGCGTGTCCGGTGACGGTATCGACCAGGACGACATGATCTCCTTCCTCGGCCTCCAGAACGCCGCCCTGCGCGTCGGCGGCATCAGCCAGGCCCCGGCCGCGATCCGGTCGGACCAGATCGTCGTCACCCATCCCGGCGGCTCGACCCGGCTGCGCTATGTCAGTTGTCCGTTCGCGCCGTTCCTGGATTCCTCGCAACAGAATGTCTGCAGTGCGCCGTGATGAAGGTGGCATGGCCCGCCCTGATCGTCGTCAGCCTCGGGTGCCTCCCGGCATCCGAGGCCGTTGCGCAAGGCCTGCCCCTGGTCATCCAGCCCGCTGTTCCCCAGCCGTCCCCGGAGGTCGCGCCGCCGCAGGCGGCTGATCCCGATGCGCCGGTGCGTCGCCGCCCGGGACGGGTCGAGGCCTATCCGGAGGCGGTGATCCAGGCCAATCCGGGGGCGGTGAGGGCCCCGCCGCCCGATGCCTTCCCGGCGGACCACCTGCCTCTGCCCGACCGTTGGCGCCTGATCGAGGCCGTCGGGGTCAATGAGCGTTGGTTCGACCCCTATAACCAGAACACCCTCAAGGGCGACCGGCCGCTGCCGGGCCATGAGAGCCTGTTCGTGGTGGTGGGGGCCGTGTCGGACACGGTGATCGAGCCGCGGTCCCTGCCGCTGCCGGTCGGGGTCCAGACCACGCAGGATCCCAACAGTCTGGATGTGTTCGGGCGGTCCAACAGCCTGATCCTGTCGCAGACCTTGATCGCCTCCGTCGCGCTGATCGAGGGATCGACGGCGTTCAAGCCGCCGGATTTCGAGGCGCGCCTGACTCTGGCCTTCAACTACAGCGATGTCAGCGTCCCGGAGCGCCGCATTCTGTCGGTGCTGTCGTCGCGGGAACCGGACCGGCAGGATTCCTTCATGGGAGTCCAGGAAGCCTTCTTCGATTACCACCTGCGCAATGTGTCCAAACGCTATGATTTCGACTCGGTCCGGGTCGGAATCCAGCCGTTCACCTCGGACTTCCGGGGCTTCCTGTTCCAGGACAGCCAGTTGGGCGTGCGGCTGTTCGGCAACCGCGACAACAACCGCTACCAGTACAATCTGGGTCTCTTCCTGCGGCTGGAGAAGGACACCAACTCGGGTCTGAACGACGTGACCCAGACGGTCCGAGACGATCAGGTCTTCGTCGCCAACCTGTACCGCCAGGACCTGCCGGTTCCGGGCCTGACCTCGCAGTGGACGGTGATCTACAACCGGAACCGCGAAGCCGGGGACATCCACATCGACGACAACGGGTTTCCGGCGCGCCCGGCGCTGCTCGGGGACCTGCGCGGCCGCGACTATGATGTCGTCTATCTGGGCTACAATGCTGACGGCCGGATCGGCCGGATCAATCTGACGGCCTCGGCCTATGCGGCCCTCGGTGAAGACCGGAACAGTATGTTCACCGGCCGGCCTGCGGACGTCCGGGCCTGGTTCCTCGCGGTCGAGCCGTCGATCGATTTCGACTGGATGCGGTTCCGTGCCTCTGGCCTGTATGCCTCGGGCGATCCCGACCCCTATGACGATGTCGAGGAGGGGTTCGACGCCATCTTCGAGAACCCCCAGTTCGCCGGGGCCGATACCAGCTACTGGATCCGCCAGTCCATTCCCTTCGCCGGCGGGGGGCGCGCCATCGGGGTGAACGGCCGCAACGGCGTGCTAAATTCGCTGCGCTCCTCGAAAGAGGAGGGGCAGTCCAATTTCAACAACCCCGGCACCGTCCTTGTCGGGTTCGGGACCGATCTGGACCTGACGCCCCAGCTGCGGGTCAGCGCCAACGCCAACCATCTGTGGTTCGCGGACACGGCGGTGGTCCAGGCCCTGCGCCAGGAAGGCTCGATTCCGAAGGAACTGGGCTTTGACGTGTCGGTCTCGGCCATCTGGCGACCGTTGATGACCCAGAACGTAGTCTTGCGGGCGTCTGCGGCTGTTTTCGAGCCCGGCGACGGGTTCGGCGACCTGTTTCAAGCGACGAATCGTGACGACCGGTTCTATTCCGTTCTATTGAACGCTGTTCTGAGTTTCTGAGGGGCGCATGGGGACCTGGGGGGGCAAACGATGGGCGATCGGGGCGGTTTCCGCCCTGCTGCTCGTCATAGCCGGTTCCCCGGCCAAGGTCGTAGCTGACGACTATGAGGTCGCGGTCCCGCGCGTCTATGTCGCCACCCCGCCCGCGCCCCGCAGCCAGACCCGCGAACAGGCCGCCGCCAAGAGCGCGGGTTGCATCAGCTGTCACAGCCCGGTGGATGCCGCCAGCATGCATGCCTCGCCGGCGGTGGTGCTCGGCTGTGTCGACTGCCACGGTGGTGACGCCACGGCCATGGCTCCGGCCGGGACGAGAAGAGATTCCACGGAATACAGCGCCGTACGCGACAGGGCTCACGTGCTGCCCCGTTATCCGGCGAGCTGGCATTTCCCCAGTTCGGCCAATCCGGAGCGGACCTATACCCTGCTGAACCGGGAGGCCCCCGAGTTCATTCGCTTCGTCAATCCGGGCGATTACCGGACAGCGCGTCAGTCCTGTGGCAGCTGTCACATGGAACTGATTGAAAAGGCAGAGAGATCCCTGATGGCCACGGGGGCCATGTTCTTCGGCGGAGCCTCGTACAATAACGGCATCCTGCCCTACAAGAACTACATCATCGGCGAGGCTTATACGCCGGAGGGCGAGGCCGCGCGGCTGCTCTCGCCGGGCAATCCGCCCGGAACGGTGACGCTCGATGAGGCCCGTCGCGGTGCCCTGCCGGTGCTGTATCCGATCCCGACATGGCAGGTGACGCCGCCCGGCGATATCTTCCGCGTGTTCGAACGCGGCGGGCGCAACATCGCCACCCAGTTCCCCGAGATCGGCCTGCCCAGCCCGACCGGCCAGATCCAGCGACTGGAAGAGCCGGGCCGTCCGGACATCCGCCAGTCGTCGCGCGGACCGGGCACCGGCCTGCGGATCGCCGTGCCGGTCCTGAACATCCACAAGACCCGCCTGAACGACCCCTACACCTGGTTCATGGGCACCAATGACCAGCCGGGCGACTACCGCTCATCGGGCTGCACCTCGTGTCATGTGGTCTATGCCAACGACCGCGAGCCGCGGCACAGCCTGGGCTATTCGCAGTTCGGTCGCGACGGCCAGACGGCGACCGCCGACCCGACCATCAACCGGGAGGAATCGGGCCACCCGATCCGCCACGCCTTCACCCGCGCCATCCCGACGTCCCAGTGCATGAACTGCCACATGCACCAGCCGAATATGTTCCTGAACAGCTACCTCGGCTACACGATGTGGGACTATGAGTCCGACGCGCCGACCATGTGGCCCGAACGTCAGCGCTATCCGACCGCCGAGGAAATCCGCGCGGTGCTGGACCGTAATCCCGAGGGCGCAGCGCCACGCGGCAACTGGGCCGACCTCGACTTCCTGCGCTCGGTCAACGACCTGAATCCGACGCTGCGTGACACCCAGTTCGCCGACTACCACGGCCACGGCTGGAATTTCCGGGGCGTGTTCAAGCGCGACCGCGAAGGCAATCTGCTGGATGCCGACGGTGGCATCGTCTCGCCCGATGATCCCGAGCGCTGGCGCCGGGAAGGGGAGGGCCAGTTCGTCCCGCCGGGAACCAACCCGGGCCGCACTGTGCACATGATGGACATCCACGCCGAGAAGGGCCTGCAGTGCGCCGACTGCCATTTCTCGCAGGACAGCCACGGCTCGGGCTTGATCATGGGCGAGGTGGCGGCGGCGGTGGAGATCGGCTGCAAGGACTGCCACGGGTCGTCCCGTGCCTATCCGACCCTGCGCACCTCCGGCCCCGCGGCACCGCCCGAGGGCACGGACCTGAGCCTGCTGCGCAACTCCGACGGCCAGCGCCGCTTCGAATGGATCCAGCGCGACAATCGCCGGGTGCTGATCCAGCGCTCGATCGTCGATCCGACCCTGGAGTGGGAGGTCGATCTGGTGCGTGACGCGGTGGACCGGGCCAGTCCCGAGTTTAATCCGGCGGCGGCGCGGGCCAAGCTGATGTCGGTGTCCCGGCCCGGCCAGGCCAATTTCACCTGGGGCCCCGGTGTGGCGACCACCGACCTGGCGCACGATGATGAGGAGATGGCCTGCTACAGCTGCCATACATCCTGGACGCCGTCCTGCGGTGGCTGCCACCTGCCGGTCGAGGCCAACTGGCAAGCTGGCAGCCATCGTGCCGAGGGCGGCACGACCCGAAACTATGCGACCTACAATCCGCAGGTCGCGCGCGACGACATGTTCCAGCTGGGTCGCCACGGGACCACGCGCGGCGGGGTGATAGCCCCGGCCCGGTCGTCGTCGGCCCTGGTCCTGTCCTCGACCAATATCAACCGCGAGCGGATCTATGTGCAGCAGCCGCCGATCTCGGCGGTCGGCTTCTCTAGCCAGGCCTTTGCACCGCATTTCCCGCACACGGTCCGCAAGACCGAGACCAAGACCTGCAGCGACTGTCACGTCTCGGAGGCCGAGGACAACAACGCCATCATGGCCCAACTGCTGATGCTGGGGACCAATTCGGTGAATTTCGTTGGCATGCATGCCTGGGTCGGGCTGGCGTCCGGCATCGAGGCGGTGCGGGTGACCGAATGGGACGAGCCGCAGGCGGTGTTTGGCTCGTATCTGCAGCGCTACGCCTATCCGGACTTCTTCGCCCAGCACGTCGAGCGGAACGGACGCGAGCTGATCAACTGGACCCGCGGCGAGGCGTTTGACCCCGAGGCCGGCGGCAGCGGGGACACGCGGTCGGTCGAGGAGATCGCCAATACCCTGCAGAGCACCGGTGGCGAGGCCCGCTGCCTGCAGCTTCGTGGGGAGTATATGTTCGTGGCCGAGGGCCGGGGCGGCTTCCGCGTCTATGACGTCGCCTCAATCGCCAACAAGGGTGTGTCGGATCGGATCCTGACAGCGCCGTTCTCGCCGCTGGGCAATGACACCCACGTGGCCTCAGGCAACGCCACCTGCATGGCCCTGCCCACCAACCAGCCGATCGCGCCGACGCGCAACACCGCCGAGATGCGGACCGCCAACCAGGAACAGGCCTTCCACCCGATCTACAGCTATGCCGTCGTCACCGACGCGCGTGAGGGCCTGATCCTGGTCAATGTCGACACCCTTGCCGACGGCGATCCGCGCAACAACAACCTGCGTCGGGCCGCGACCTGGAACCCGGGCGGGGTGCTGGACGGCGCGCGGCATATCACCCTGGCGGGCCACATCGCCTATGTGGCCGCCCGCGCCGGTCTGGTGGTAGTCGATCTGGATGATCCCCTGCGGCCGCGGCATGTGACCACCGTGCGGCTGGACGATGTCCGGGCCTCGGCGCTGCAGTTCCGCTATCTGTTCGTCACCGACGCCCACGGGATGCGGGTGCTGGATGTCACCAAGCTGGAAGACCCCCGCGCCATCGAGGGTGCCGTCGTGCCGCTGGGCGATGCGCGCCGTCTCCATGTGGCGCGGACCTATGCCTATGTCGCGGCCAAGGGCGAGGGGCTGGTGATCATCAATGTGACCAACCCGCGCCGGCCCCGCCTGCAGCAGCGGGTGACTTTCGACGGGCGGCTGAACGACGCCGAAGATGTGGTCGTGGCCTCCACCAACGCCTCCCTGTTCGCCTATGTCGCAGACGGCCGGAACGGGCTGAAAGTGCTGCAACTGACCAGCCCGGACAGCCAGCGGAATTTCTACGGCTTCTCGCCCGAACCGCGACCCGAGCTGATCGCCTGGGCGCGTACACTGTCGCCCGCCCTGGCCCTGTCGAAGGGGCTGGACCGCGACCGGGGTGTGGACGAGACGGGGCACCAGATCGCAGTCTTCGGCCGCCTCGGCTCGAGGCCTTTCAACAGAAGCGAGATGGAACGGCTGTTCCTCGATTATCGTGGCGAGGTTTACCGGGTCAGTGACCGACCGTCGCTGGACGGCTGGCTGGCGGCAGCGGGCGGGCAGTAGTCGCCCCGCGCCGGACTGTTCCTGCTTCAGTTCGAGCCGATCGGAGTCATGAAGATGGACCAGCAATCATCCTTGTCCGGGATTCGGGCCCGAGGGACTGCGACTGCCGGCTCCGATTTCACCCTAGTGGTGGTGCGGCCCGGCCGTTCCGGCGCGTTCCTGCGCAAGATGCTTCATGAAAGCCTGCATCTTGTGGGTATAGCGGGCGAGAATCTTGTGCCGGTCGATGGTCGTGAAGTGGCTGACCAGGGCGCGGCCGTTCCAGCGGTGCAGGCCATAGGACGGCGGTGCCTCGACGATCATCGGCCGCTTGTCGGGGCGATCCAGGTTCATGGGCTTGAGATCCAGCGCCACTTGCGGGGCCGTCGACGGGCAGACCGTCAGGGTCGTGCCGGCCCAGGAGGTGACAATCGTGCGGTGGACATGGCCACACAGGGCACCGACGACCTGACCATGGCGTGAGACGACATCGGTCAGTCGCTGTACCCAGGGCTCGGCCGGGCCGATGGTCATCCATTCGATGCCGGTGTCGATCGGCGGGTGATGCAGGACCAGCAGGGTGGGGCGGTTCGGCGCCTCGGCCAGGCGGGCCTCGAGCCACGCTTCGCGCTTCTCGCAGAAGCCACCGCCGTGACGGGTTTCCTCAAGGGTGTCCAGGACCACGATCCGCAGCGGATGGTCATCGACCACATACTGGATGAAGCCGTCCTCCTGGGGCGTGGCCGGGAAGACCTGACTGAAGCCAGCCCGTGAATCATGGTTGCCCATACACATCACGATCGGCAAGGAGAGCCGCCGGATTTCCTGGCGGAACCATTCATAGGATGCGACGTCACCCTTGTCGGCGATATCGCCGGTGACCACGACCAGATCGGGCTTCGGATCGAGTTTCATCACCGCCTGCAGGGTCCGGCGGAAGCGCTTCTTGTTCATCTCGAACCGGCTCTTCTGGTCGAAGCCGATATGAATGTCGGTGAGTTGCACGATCAGCATAACGTCGTTCCCCCGGTCATAGTCCCGCCGTCCCTCACTTTTCGAGCGCCTGGCTCACCCCGTCCCAACCTTCGGGCGGCGGTGTCTCGCGATAGTCTGCAATACGGGCTGCGTAGAGGGCCAGCACGCTCTCCAGACCCGCGACTGTTCCGGCTGGGCGCAGGGCCGCCAGCGCCGCCTCGGCCGCGGCCCAGTCCTGCAGCCGGTAGGCCGAGAGCAGGGCCGACATACCATCCCGCGATGCTGTAAAGGCGGGGCTGGACGCGGTGTCCGGTGGCCCCGTGAGGGCGAAGACCCGCTCCGGTGTCTCGCGACCGACAACGCGGATGATGTCCAGTTCGATCAGGGCAAAACCCGGAAGGCGGGCGGCAAGATTCTCGCCCACCAGGATGGAGA
>CANMXH010000040.1 GCA_947501315.1 Caulobacteraceae bacterium
GGCCTGCTGCGGCGGATGGGGGCCCAGCCCTCGCTGGCCGACGACAGCGCCCAGGACGCCTTCATCCAGGCGTTCGAGCGGTGCGGCGAGTTCCGGGCTGAGTGCACATTTGCGGCCTGGGTCAAGCGGATCGCAGCGCGCCTCTACATCAAGCGGGTCGCCAGGGAAGCCCGCTATGTCGCCGAGGTCGGGAATGAAGAGGCCGCTCCCGCGACCGATCATGCCGGGATCGTCGATCTCGACGAAGCGCTCAAGGCGCTCAGCGAGCCTGAACGACTGTGTGTTTCCCTTTGTCACGGGGCAGGCATGGCGCATCCGGAGATCGCCACCGCCCTCAATCTGCCACTCGGCACGGTGAAGTCTCATGTCAAACGTGGTCTGGATAAACTCCGTGCGCGGCTCCAGCCGCAGGCCGGACAGCCCTTGGGGAGCGCGCAGCATGTCGGCTGACGAGTTCGATCCTGAAATCGAGCGCCTGTTCGCGCGTTCGCCCCAGATGCCGGATTCTGCCCTCTTCCTGGCCCAGGTCGAGCAGAAGCTGCAGAAGGGATCACAGGTCCGTTTCCTTGCTCTCAGCCTCGCCGGTGTCATCGGCGGCGTTGTGGCTGTCCGCGAAACCCTCAGCGCCAGCCTGACGGCCGGCGATGGCATCGTAGCGGGCAACGCCCTCGGTCAGGGCATCCGCAGCGCCTCGCTGAGCATCCAGGGCTTGATCCAGTCGGGTCTCGACCAACTGGGCCTGGCCAGTCTGGAGCTCGGCTCCATGGGCGGGATGCAGTTGTTCTGGATCGCCGCGGGGGCCCTGATTGCGGTGGCTGCCGCCGGTGTGATGAGGCTTACGCAAGACCTCTGATCCGACGTCCCGTCTTCCCAAGGGATGACGGGACGGACGCCGGCGACTATCTAGAGGGACCGAACAGGAGGTCTCGCCATGTCCAGCCAGAAGCAGGAAGCGGTCAAACGCATTGCCGCGCCCGACATCCGGGCCCGCAAGGGCGGGGAACCGATTGTCTGCCTGACGGCCTATGACGCCCCGACGGCCGCCCTGCTGGACGATCACTGCGACCTGCTGCTGGTCGGTGACAGCGTCGGCATGGTCGTCCACGGCATGCCCAACACCGTCGGGGTGACGCTGGAGATGATGATCCTGCATGGCCAGGCGGTCATGCGCGGCTCCCGCCGGGCCATGGTTGTCATCGACATGCCGTTCGGGAGCTATGAGGGCGGCAAGGAGCAGGCCTATGCGAACTGCGCCCGGGTGATGAAGGAGACCGGTGCCCAAGGGGTCAAGGTGGAGAGCGGTCCGACAGTGGCGGAAACCATCGCCTATCTGGTCCAGCGCGGCATTCCGGTCATGGGTCATGTCGGCCTGCGCCCCCAGGCGGTGCTGACCGACGGGGCTTTCAAGGCCAAGGGCAAGACCGACGAGGAGCGGCTGCGGGTCATGAGCGAGGCCGAAGCCACCGCTGATGCGGGGGCCTTCGCTGTGGTGGTCGAGGGTGTGGCCGAGGGGCTGGCGCGCGAGATCACCCTCGCCATCGACAAGCCGACCATCGGTATCGGGGCCTCGTCCGCCTGTGACGGCCAGATCCTTGTGACGCCCGACATGCTGGGATTGTTCGACTGGACGCCGAAATTCGTCCGCCGTTACGCCGATCTGCGCAGTGACATCGACCGGGCCGTGGCGGCCTATGCCGCCGATGTGAAGGCCCGCCGTTTTCCTGCCGAAGTCGAGACCTACTTCTCGAAAAAGCCCGCGACGCCCTAAGCGGTGCGTTGCGGCGGGGCAGGGGACCCTCTAGGGTCCGGCCGGATTGAGTTTCAGCGGCCTTGAAGCCGTTTTCTGGGGGCGACGTATCCGTGGTTGATGTCTTCGAGCAGGTCGAGGAGGAGCTTCGCTCCGATCGCTACAAGCGGCTGGCCCGCACCTGGCTGCCCGTTGCGGGCGGTGTTCTTCTGGTCGCCCTGGTCGCGGCCCTGGCCTTCTGGGGCTGGGACAGCTGGCAGACTTCGAAGGCCGACAAGGCCTCGGTCGCCTATGACCGCGGTCTGGAATCCCTGCAGTCAGGAAATCCGGTCGGCGCTGACGCGGCCTTCATCCAGGCGGCCAAGGAAGGCAACGGTGCCTATCGGGCCATGGCCCTGATGCAGCGCGCAGGCATCGCCCTCGAGGCCAACAAGGTGCCAGAGGCGATCGCGCATCTGGACGAGGCCGCCCGGGCCTCCGGCGACCCTCTGCTCTCCGACACCGCCGGCTACAAGGCCGCGCTGCTGGCCATGGATAGCGGCGAAACCCTTGCGCAGATCGAGGCCCGTCTCGAGCCCCTGGCAAAGGATGGCCGCCCGCTGAGCGCGTTCGCCCTGGAAGCCCTGGCCATGGCCCGACTGCAGAACGGTCAGGTCGCCCCGGCCCGGGAGGCCCTTGTTCTGCTGAAGAACGGCCTCGACACCCCCGAGATCATCATCCAGCGCGCCGACCTCGCCATTGCGACGATCGACGCCGGCGGTGCGCCCGGCCTTGCGGCCATTGTGCGGGCCCAGGCTGCCATCCCCGTCGCCCCGCCTGCTCCGGCCGCCCTTCCGGCTCCGGCTGCTGCCCCGACCCGCCCGTGATCACCGCCTTCAGGACGTACCCCATGAATCGCGTGCTTAAAGTCGCCCTGTTGAGCGGACTCGCCGTCACCCTCGCTTCGTGCAGCTCGGTGCAGGGCATGTTGCCGTTCGGCCTCGGCAAGAACAACGCACCACAGGCCACGGCCACGGAGGGGCAACGCATCTCGGTGCTGGAGTTCGAACAGGCGCTGGTTCCTTCGGCCGCCCTGTCCGGCCGTGACTTCTTCATTCCGGGACCCCAGGCGGCGATTGCCTGGACCCAGCCGGGTGGCAACGCCGATAACGCCGTCGAACACGTCATCGCGGGCGCGGAGTTCACGGTTGCCTGGCGTCGCGGCATTGGTGTCGGCTCCTCGGGCACGCGTCAGGTCATGGCACCCGTCGTCGCCGACAATGGCCGGGTGTTCGTGCTGGATGGCGAGTCCACCGTTTCGGCCCTCGACGCCGGAACGGGCGCGCAGGCCTGGCGTGTCAACATCAAGCCGGCGGAGGACGCGCGCCGAACCGGTTTCCTCGGCATGGGCGGCCGCTCGGATGGCGGCGGCTTCGGCGGTGGCGTGGCCGTCGGAAGCGGCAAGGTCTTTGTGGCTTCGGGCTATCGCACCATCACCGCCATCGACCAGGCCTCCGGTGCCGTGATCTGGACTACCCCGGTCGATGTGCCGATCCATGGTGCCCCGACGGTCTCGGGCAGCCGGGTCTTTGTTGTCGACGTCGAGAACCAGATCCAGGCCTTCGATACCGCCACCGGTCGTCAGGACTGGTCCTACCGCGGCATTCCCGAGCCTGCCCGGCTCCTGCGCGCCGCCAGCCCGGCGGTGATCGGCGACACGGTGATCGCCCCCTTCTCGTCCGGCGAAGTCATTGCCCTGCGCGCCTCCACCGGCCAGTCCCTCTGGCAGCAGGTGCTGTCGCGCACGAGCCGCACCAGCGCCCTTTCCGAAATCCGCGACATCGCCGGCCGTCCGGTGATCAGCCGCGGGGTCGTCTATGCCGTCAGCCATTCCGGTGTGATGTCCGCCATGGACATCCGGTCGGGCCAGCCGAAATGGGCACCGCTGCCGATTGGCGGCGTCAATGCGCCCCTGCCGGTGGGTGAGGTGGTCTATGTCGTGTCCAAGGAAGGCGAGCTGACCGTCATCAACCGCGACAGCGGCCAGATCTACTGGACCCGTGACCTGAACGAGGGCCGTGTTCGCCAGGAAGGCGGCATGTTCGGCTTCTTCGATCGGACCGTAAGGCCGATCTGGTCGGGTCCCCTGATGGCCTCGAGCCGACTTGTCCTGACCAATTCGGACGGCGATCTGGTCGCCCTTGATCCCAAGACCGGTGCCCAGACGGCTTCGCTCCGCCTGGGGGCTCCGGTCTATATCGCCCCCGCCGCCTACAACGGCGCCCTCTATGTTCTCACCGACAAGGGCGATCTCGTCAGCATTCGCTGACCTGGTCCATTTTTGCTTCAGGTCGATTCGACCTGAATCCAAAAAATGGCCCTACTTTAGTTGGAGCGATGATCCGGTTTCAGATGCTAAGTGCATCTGAACCGATATCGCTCGCCCCCCGAACTGCGTTAGAAGGCCGACATGGCTCTCAAAGTCGCCATCGTCGGCCGCCCCAATGTGGGCAAGTCGACACTATTCAATCGCCTCGTCGGCAAGCGCCTGGCGCTGGTCGATGACCGGCCGGGTGTGACCCGCGATCGCCGGTATGCTGATGGCAACATCGGCGACATGGACCTGACCCTGATCGACACCGCCGGCTACGAGGACGTCACCGACGACAGCCTCGAATCGCGGATGCGCGAACAGACCGAGGCGGCGCTGGAGGACGGCGACCTGATCCTGTTCATGATGGACGCCCGGGAGGGCGTGACATCGCTGGACCAGATTTTCGCCGAACGCCTGCGCAAACAGCACAAGCCCGTCATCCTGCTGGCCAACAAGTCCGAGAGCCGCGAGAGCGGCGGCGGCATCGGCGAGGCCTATTCGCTGGGCTTCGGAGAGCCTGTCGCCATCTCGGCCGAGCACGGCGAGGGTATGGCCGACCTTTACGCGGCCGTGGTCGCCGCATCGGCCGACATCTTCGTCGAAGAGGTCGACGAACCCGACAAGCCAATCCGTATTGCCATTATCGGCCGCCCCAACGCGGGCAAGTCGACCCTGATCAACCGCCTGATCGGCGAGGACCGCATGCTGACCGGCCCCGAGGCCGGCATCACCCGCGACTCCATCTCGGTCGACTGGGAATACGAAGGCCAGAACATCCGGCTCGTCGACACCGCCGGTATGCGTCGCAAGGCCCGGGTGCAGGAGAAGCTGGAGAAGCTGTCGGTCGCCGACACCATCCGCGCCATCACCTTCGCCGAGGTGGTCGTTCTGGTCATGGACAAGGACGACGCCTTCGACACCCAGGACCTGCAACTGGCCGATCTGGTTGAGCGTGAAGGCCGGGCGCTCGTCTATGTCGCCGCCAAATGGGACCTCGAGGAAAACCCCCAGGCCAGACTGGCCAAGCTGACCCAGATGGCTGAGGACAAGCTGCCCCAGTTGAAGGGCTCGCCCTTCGTGGCCCTGTCGTCGCACAGCGGCCGCGGCGTCGAACGGCTGATGCCCGCCGTTCTTCAGGCCCACGCGACCTGGTCGGTCAAGGTCAAGACCAAGGACCTGAACGACTGGCTGTCCATGGCGACCCAGAGGCATCCGCCCCCCGCCGTCGACGGCAAGCGGATCAAGCCCAAATACATGGCCCAGACCAAGGCCCGCCCGCCGACCTTCGTATTGATGGCCAGCCGGGCTGAAGCCATGCCGGAGCAGTACAAACGCTATCTGGTCAACAATCTGCGGGAATCCTTCGACCTGCCGGGCACACCCATCCGCCTGATCGTGAAATCGGGCAGCGAGAACCCCTATGCGCCGGGTGGGTCCAAGTCGGGCCCCGAACGCTACAAGGGCGATGCCAAGACCGCGCCGCGCAAGGTCATCAAGAAGGCCGAACGCGCCGAGATGCTGTCAAACCTGCCCGGCAAGGCGCTGGAGCAGAAGAAGGCTGGCAAGACGAAGCTGAAGCCGCTGGCGGGGCTGAAGGCCAGCGCCAGCAAGAAGGCCGGCTCGTCCGTCGCGGTCCAGAAGGGCGCACGGGGCGGGGCGCGTCAGGTGTCGCGGTCAGGCCGAATCCGGACCGGGCAGAAGCACGCACCGAAGAAGTAGGTCAGATCAGCGCCGCCACGCCGGGCCCCTGGCTCCATTCCCTGAAGCTGATCTCCAGTGGCGGCTCCCGGTTGCCGCGGGCCAGCTCAACGATCAGCGGTCCGATGACTGACGGGTGCACGACCGTCTCCGGGTCCTCGCCCGGGAAGGCCTGGGCCCGCATCGCCGTGCGCATCCGGCCCGGATCAACGATCGAGACGCGGATCGGCATGGATTCGATCTCGTCAGCCCAGCATTTCAGCAGCGCCTCGGCCCCGGCCTTGGTCGCGGCATACATCCCCCAGAAGGCCCTGGGGGCGGCGGCGACGCTGGTGGTCAGATAGAGGACGCGGCCGGCGTCCGAGGCCTTGAGCAGCGGCTCCAGCGAGCGGATCAGGCGATAGACGGCGGTGAAATTGGTTTTCTCGACCTTGCCCCAGATGCGCGGGTCGGCGTGGCTGACGGGGGTCAGGCCCGAGGCCCCCATGGTCGCCGCCGCCTGCACCCAGATGTCCAGCCGCCCGAACCGCTCAAAGATGGCCCCGCCCAGCCGGTCGATCGCGCCGCCGTCGACCAGGTCGAAGGGGATCAGGGTCGCGTGTTTGCCTGTGGCGGCGAAGATGGCGTCGTCCAGCTCTTCCAGTCCGCCCACCGTCCGGGCCGTGGCGATGACATGGGCGCCAGCCTTCGCCAGGGCGAGGGCACTCTCATAGCCGATGCCGCGCGATGCCCCGACGACGAGGGCGATACGGTCCTTGAGGTGGAGGTCGGTCATGCCGGGGTTGGTAGGCATGGCGTCGATCACGGTCAATGTGTTACATTGCCCTACAGTCGAACGAGGTCACGGCATGGCGAAGACGGCCACACTCACGCTTCGGGTCAGCGAAGAGCTCAAGGATAAACTAGGCCGGTTCGCCGAACAGACCAACCGGACGCCGTCGGCGGTGGCCGAACGCACGCTCGAGGTCTTTCTGGATCGAGAGCTGGAAATGATGGCCGCCGTCGACCAAAGCCTTGAGGACTTCCGTGAGGGGCGAACGGTACCCCACGCAGAGGCCATGCGGCGGATTCGCGCCACGCTCGACAAGCACAAGAAGGAGCCTTGAGAACCGTCGATTGGTCGGAAACGGCGATCGACCAATACGAAAACGCCATCGACTATCTGGCGGAACGCAATCCGGATGCGGCGGAGCAGTTGGCCGAGCGCATCAAGGCGACCGTCGAAGGCTTGGCGCGGCGTCCCATTGGGCGTCCCGGCCAGCGCGAGGGCACCTATGAAAAGGCGGTTCTTCGGACGGCGTATCTGGTGATCTATTCGCTGGTGGGCGGACCCGAAGGCCAGCTCCGCATTCTGCGCATCTATCATACCGCCCAGAACTGGACAGCATGGTCGCCCGGGCCTGAAGAGCTCCCCTAAAAGCCCGCCGCCGGTTGCCACAGGCTGAAACTGCCGCCCTGGTCGTCACAGACCACGACCGAACGGCCGGTGGCGCTGTCCGACGGAACGGCGGTCCGGCCGCCCAGTTCGGTCACGCGCTTGCACAGGGCGTCGACGTCCTCGACCCGGAAATACAGATGCGGCAGCTGGCTGGCCCGTTCGGACCTGGTGAAGCCGAAGGGCGGTTCGCTGTCGGCGACATGGGCGTAGGTCGGGCCTGAAGCCGTGTCGTCAAAAGTCCAGCCGAACAGGGCACCGAAGAAGGCGCGGGCTTTGGCGATATCAGGGGTGTCGAGGGTGAAATAGCCGAGCTGGACCATAGGGGCTTCCGGATGCGCGAAGACCGGGGCCCGGACGCTTTGTGCGCCCGGTCCGGTTTCGCCCTTAAGCGCTCACCAGCAGGGAAAGTTGCCTGGCAGCGACTTCTTGCCCGCCCTCCTCGATCTCGCGATCCAGCAGACGGGTTGGGTATTCGCCGGTGAAATAGTGATCGGTGAACTGTGGATTGCGCGGATCGCGTGGCCCGGCCTCCATGGCGTCATAGAGTCCTTCCACCGACAGGAAGCCGAGCGAATCGACCTCCAGGTGGGCCCGCATCTCCTCCAGGGTGTGGTTGGCGGCGATGAGCTGGTCCCGCTCCGGCATGTCGATGCCGTAGAAGTCCGGCCACAGGATCGGCGGCGAGGCCGAGCGCAGGTGCACCTCGGTCGCCCCCGCGGCCCGGACTGCGCGGACCAGTTTGACCGAGGTCGTGCCGCGCACGATGGAATCGTCGATCAGGACGACCCGCTTGCCCTCCAGTACCGAACGGTTGGGGCTGTGCTTCATCTGTACGCCCCTCTGCCGTGCCCCCTGGCTGGGCTGGATGAAGGTGCGGCCCAGATAGTGGCTGCGGATGATCCCCATCTCATAGGGGATGCCACTCTCCTGGGCATAGCCGAGGGCTGCGGGTACGCCGGAGTCCGGCACGGGCACGACGACGTCAGCCTCGATCGCATGCTCCCGGGCCAGTTTCAGGCCCATCCGCTTGCGCACGCCATAGACCGAGCGGCCGTTCACGATGCTGTCCGGGCGGGCGAAATAGACGTATTCGAACAGGCAGGGGCGAGCCCCGCGGGTCGGGAAGGGCTTGAGCGACTTCAGGCCCTCGTGGTCGATGACGATGACCTCGCCGTGCTCGACATCACGCTCAAAGGTCGCGCCGATGGTGTCCAGCGCGCAGGTTTCCGAAGCCAGCACCCAGGCGCCGCCGAGCCGCCCCAGGACCAGCGGACGGATGCCGAGCGGGTCGCGCGCGCCGATCAGCTTGGAGCGGGTGGCGCAGACGAGGGCATAGCCGCCCTCGATCCGGCCTATGGCGTCGATGAAGCGATCGACGATCTTGGCCTTACGGCTACGGGCGATCAGGTGAAGGATGACCTCGGAGTCGGAGGTCGACTGGAAGATGGCCCCTTCGCCGACCAGCTGGTTCCGCAGATAAAGGTGGTTGGTCAGGTTGCCGTTGTGGGCGATGGCGATGCCGCCCTGATCGAGATCGGCGAACATCGGCTGGATGTTGCGCAGGAAGCTGCCGCCGGCGGTGGAATAGCGGGTGTGGCCGACAGCTGCGGATCCGGGCAGGCGTTCCGGCAGATCCGTTCCGCCGAAGGCCTCGCCGACCAGGCCCATGTGGCGTTCGGTGTGGAAGCGGGTGTCGTTGACGCTGGCGATGCCGCAGGCTTCCTGACCGCGGTGCTGAAGGGCGTGCAGGCCAAGGGCGACGATGGCCGAAGCCGCATTCTTGTCGGCCCCCCAGACGCCGCAGACGCCGCACTCAAGCCGTGGCCGGTCGTCGTCGGCGTCACGGTTGTGTTCCCGGTGGATGACCGGGTCAGCGATGAAATGCACGGGACTGCTCATCGTGGGGCTCCGATGATGCGGGGAACGCTAGTCTGCGACGGACGCGGGCGGAGTATTGTTTGTTTGGGGCGAGGGCAAGGCTTCTTCGTCGGAAAATCCCTCGTTCACGGACGAAGTCACGACGGGTGCCAGGGCGTCGGCACCGCGGCCGATGCCTGGCAGGACGATCTGGATCAGCCGCGCGGCACCGGCCGTGACCGGCCGCAGGGCCGCCTCGCTGAGCCAGCGTGGGGTGCGTTCGCCCGGCATGGCGGCGACGACCACAAGATGGATGGCTCCCAGCAACACAAGCGCGCGGGCTGCACCGACGAAGATGCCGAGGGCGCGATCCAGACCGCCGAGCTGCGGATGGGCCTGGGCCCGCTTCGACAGGATCGATCCGAAGATGCGGATGCCGAAATAGATCAGCAGAAAGGAGGCGATGGCCGCGAAAATGGTACCGGCCCAGTCCGGGTTGACCAGCGCCCGCCCGAGGGGCGCCGTCACGGGCAGGGCCACCAGGGCGATGAATGCCGCCAGCACAAAGCTGAGCAGTGTGATGATCTCGCGCATACCGCCGCGCACCCAGCCGGCCGCCGCCGAGGCAAGGATGACCAGAATGGCGATTGCGTCGAAACCGGTCATGCGCGCCCGAGCTCAGTTCTTCCGTATCTCAATAGCGGTTTTGCGAGATTCGTTCGACCGCTTCCGCCAGCCGCGTCACCGAGGTCACGCCGACGCCCTTGTGCCTGACGGTCAGGGGTGGGGTCAGGGCCCGGTCGAAGCCCAGTTTCTGCGCCTCCCGGAGCCGCGACTCGGCCCGCCCCACGGCGCGGATCTCGCCCGACAGGCTGATCTCGCCGAACACGACGCAGCCCTGGGGCAGGGGGGTATCGGTCGCGGAACTGATCAAGGCTGCCGCCGCGGCGAGATCGGCCGCGGGCTCGTTGATGCGCAGGCCGCCCGCCACGTTCAGATAGACATCCTGGTCACCGAAGCCGAAGCCGCAACGCGCCTCCAGCACGGCCAGCACCATGGCCAGCCGGCCTGTGTCCCAGCCCACAACGGCCCGGCGCGGGGTGCCATAGGCAGATTTCGACACAAGGGCCTGCATCTCGACCAGCACCGGCCTTGAACCCTCGATACCGGCGAAGACTGCCGCGCCCGGGGCCCGGTCCTTGCTCTCGCCGAGGAAGAGGGCCGATGGATTGGCAACCTCACGCAGGCCCGCGTCCCCCATTTCGAACACGCCGATCTCGTCCGTGGCGCCGAAACGGTTCTTGCCGGCGCGCAGGATGCGGAACGGATAGCCCCGCTCGCCTTCGAAACTCAGGACGGCATCGACCATGTGCTCGACCACCCGTGGGCCGGCGACCTGACCGTCCTTGGTGACGTGGCCGACCAGGATGACCGCCACGCCCTGGGTCTTGGCCAGCCGGACCATCTCGCCGGCGCAGGCGCGGACCTGGGTGACCGAACCCGGCCCGGCCTCATGGGCGTCGGACCAGAGGGTCTGGATGGAATCGACGATGACGATGTCGAATTTCTCGCGCTTCAGCGTTCCGAGGATATCCCGCAATGCTGTGGCCGAGGCGAGCTCGACCGGGGCCTTTTCAAGCCCCATCCGCTTGGCCCGGGCGCGTATCTGCTCGACCGCTTCCTCGCCCGAGATATAGGCGACCCGCCGTCCTGCGAGGGCTGCACGCCCGGCAACGTCGAGCAGCAGGGTCGACTTGCCGACGCCGGGGTCGCCGCTGAGCAGCAGGGCCGATCCCGGCACCACCCCGCCACCGCAGACCCGGTCGAACTCGGTCACCCCGGTGATGATGCGGGGCGGCTCGGGTGTGTCTGACTGCAGCGTCTCGAACTGGAGGCCGCGGCCACGCGCGGCCGCGCCGGTCGCAGGCTTCATCGCGCCGGGCGGGGCCGAGCGGCTCTCCTCGACGATGGAGTTCCACTGGTTGCAGGCCCCGCACTGGCCCGACCATTTGCCATGGACGGCCCCGCAGGCCTGGCAGACATAGATTGCGCCGTCACGAGCCATGAGACCGGCTTACAGGAGTCGGGTGCCGCGGGGCAGGGGCGTTCGCGGGCCTGCGACCGATATTGACGTGGATCTTTCGACGGCCTGCCCTTTGCGCATGCGGCGGTACAGTCCATATCTCGGCCCATGGCAATGCGAGGCGAGCGGGCGGGACGGCACGGGGATTCCGTTACAAAGGCGGCGCAGGCAGGAACGCCGGTGCCCTTGGCCGATGGACCGCCATTCTGGCGGGCGCTCGGTGATCTGATCCGGCTGGTCGGTCGATCAAACGCGCCCCACCTGCGCCTGCGCCTGATCGCTGCCATCACCATGACCCTTGCCGGCAAGGGGCTGGGCGTGCTGGGTCCGCTGGTCCTCGGCGCGGCGGTCAACCATCTGGCGGCAGGGCAGGGGACGGCCGTCGCTGTCGGCCTCGGCTTCGCCGGATTCGCCGCGGGCTGGGCCTTTGTCCGGCTGCTGTCGGCGATCGCCCCGAACGCCTCGGATGTGGTGTTCGCGCCGGTGCGGGCAGCGGCCCAGCGTCGGGCGGCGACCGAGACTTTCGCCCATGCCCTCAGTCTGTCGCTGGACTTTCACCAGACCAAACGATCCGGGTCGCTTTCGCGGACCATGGACCGGGGGTCGCGAGCGGTGGACTTCCTGCTGCGTATCCTGGCCTTCAACCTGATCCCGACCGGCGTCGAACTGGCGCTGGCGGCGGGCGTTCTGGCCGGGCGGTATGACTGGCGGTTCGGCGCGGTGGCGGTGGCGGTGGTCGTTGTCTACGCCGCCTCGACCTTCGCCCTGGCCAACTGGCGGCTGGAGCACCGGCGCGAAATGAATGCCGCCGACACCGAGGCTGCGGGCGTCTCGGTGGATGCCCTGCTGAACTATGAGACGGTCAAATCCTTCGGGGCCGAGGCCCGGGCAGCCGGTGCCTATGACCGGGCACTGGACGACTACACACGTGCTGCCCTGAAGGCCAACAGCTCTCTGGCCATGCTGAACGTCATGCAGGCGGTTATCATGAATATCGGTCTTGCCGTGATGGCTGTGATGGCCGGGTTCGAAGCCGCGGCGGGCCGGATGGGACCGGGCGACGTCATGGCTGCCGTGCTCATCATGATCTCCCTCTATGCCCCGTTGAATATTCTCGGCTTCGCCTATCGGGAGATCCGCCAGTCCTTCATCGACATGGAGGAGATGCTGAAGGTCACGCGCCAGACGCCCCAGGTCGCTGACGCGCCGGATGCCTTGCCCTTGCCCCATCCAGCGGACGCCCGCGGGGCTGCCCTGGCCTTTGAGCAGGTCAGCTTTCGTCACGACTCCCGGGCCAACGGCCTCCGGGATGTCAGCTTCCTGGCGCCTCCGGGGACCACGACCGCGCTGGTCGGGCCGTCCGGGTCCGGCAAGTCGACCATTGTGAAGCTGGCCCTGCGCCTGCTGGATCCCAAGGAAGGCCGGGTGCTGATCGATGGCCTGGACGCGCGGGCGGTGACCCAGAGGTCCCTCCGCGCCGCCGTCGCCCTCGTGCCGCAGGATGTGGCGCTGTTCAACGACAGCATTCGCGCCAACCTCGGCTTCGCCCGCCCGGACGCTGACGAGGCCGCCATCTGGGCGGCGGCCGAGGCGGCGGAACTGGCGGATTTCATCCGGGAACTGCCTGAGGGCATGGAAACCCGCGTCGGGGAGCGTGGACTCAAGCTCTCTGGCGGGGAGCGCCAACGGGTTGGCATCGCCCGCGCCCTGCTGGCTGATCCCTGTATCCTCATCCTCGACGAGGCGACAAGCGCGCTCGACAGCCGGACAGAGGCGGCCATTCAGAAGACGCTGCGCAAGGTGCGGGCGGGCCGGACCACGCTGGTCGTGGCCCACCGCCTTTCGACGATCGCCGACGCAGACCAGATCCTGGTCCTAAAGGCGGGGCAGATCGTGGAACGCGGAGCCCATCACGAGCTGGTGGCGCATCTGGGGGGAGAATATGCGGCCCTTTGGCGCAAACAGACGCGCGGAGCCCGGACCGAGCGTCAACCGGTCTGAGCCAGCTTCCGCTGTACGACCTCGTTGAGACTTTCGAGGATATGCGCGCGCTCCGGGGCGGCTTCCGGAGGCAGTGTCTGCAGGAGCCGCAGCGACCGGGCGTGGACGGTGACGATGCGCCAGTCGAAAGGCTGTTCCGGATCCAGTGCGCCGATCAGGTCGCACAGTCCGGCAGCGGCGCGGCACAGGTCGAAAAGCTCGAAGGGCCCCGCCGCGTCAATCAGGCTCGTGGCCTCCCGGTAGGCCTGCTCCCGACGCGCCGACATGTCTTCGGGGCCCGTCGGTGCCGGGACGGTCTCAAGGGCAGTGATACTCGCGTCGATCACCGTCAGCGCCTGCTCGCGCATCGTCTCCAGATTCGCGCGCGCCCGGGCAAGGGCGGTGCCGACGCTGATACCGCCCGCCGATCCGATCATGGTTGCAAGGTTCGACTTGCGAACAGGATGGGTGATGACACTCATGCGGCCTCTCCCTCGGCCAGGCCGGCCGCTTCCGCGGCTGCCGCGGCTTCCTGTTCCCGTTTCCGGATCAGGTCGGCGCGACGTTCCTCGCCGGGCACCGGAGCTTTGCGAAAACGGCGATCAGGCCCGAAATAGTCCCCAACCTCGAGGAAGGGGCGATTGTCCCGCCCGACCCAGACAATCCGCTCCAGCAGGGTGGTGGCGGAGAATGGCTTGGTGATGATGAAACTGGCACCGCAATCCCGGGCCTCTGCCACGCGCGGTCGACGGATATGGGCAGCCGTCATGATCACCGGGATGAAGGCATTGGGTTCGAGTCCCGAACGGCGCAACCAGCGAACCAGTTCAAAACCGTCCATGCCGGGCATTTCGCAGTCGACCAGGAGCAGATCGATGGTCTGCTCCTTGAGGATATCCTTGGCCTCGGCCGCGCTCAGGCAGGCGTGTCGGGCCCGGACGCC
>CANMXH010000041.1 GCA_947501315.1 Caulobacteraceae bacterium
CCCTCGAAATGGGTGGAGAAGGCGGCGCAGGCCTCATTTTCGATGTTCATCACCAATGAGGTGGTGCGGATCGCCTGGTTCGGGGGGGTCAATGTCATGATCGCCCGGTTCGCCCTGCCCGTCGCCGTCCAGTGGGGGCTGTGGGGCCTGGGCATCCTCGCCGCCTTTGTCTTCGCCTTCCTGTTTCATGCGCTGGTCGATACGCCGATCCAGGACCGGATCCGGGCTTGGCTGAAGAACCGGACGCAGTTGCGGTCGCGGCTGATGGCCGTGGCCCGGCCGGCTGTGCCGCTGAAAGGCTGAGACCGGCGGACGCGGGTCGCGCCGGACCCGAATTGGGCTAGAAGAGACCGGTGAGCATGCCGGACCCACATGATCCCCTCGCCCTCGCTGCGGCGGCTGACGCCGGCGACGCCGCTGCCGCGCACCGGCTGGCGGTACTGACGGCCATCGGGCTGGGGTTGCCGAAGGACTGGCCCGGTGCCCTCGGCCGGCTGGAGCAGGCGGCGAGGCTGGGACACCCCACGGCCGGAGAGCAGCTGGCCCTGCTGTCGGGTTCTGCCGGAATCGACCTGGCCGCCTGGCTGACCGCGCCCGTGCCACGACGACTGAGCCCGGGACCGGCCATCTTCGCCATTGAAGGGTTTCTGCCGGATGGCGTCTGCGACTGGTTGAGGAACAGGGCCGCGGCCATGACGGCGCCGGCGCTGGTCTATGACCCGGAGACCGGCGATGGACGGCGCGAGGGGGCGCGGACCAATGCGGCGGCGCAGTTCACCCTCGAACGAATGGATATGGTGCTGGCGGTCGTGCGCGAACGGATCGCGCGGGCGGCGGGCCTGCCGGTCCCCGGCCTGGAATGGACCCAGGTGCTGCACTATGCCGTGGGTCAGTCGTTCGACTGGCACGTCGACTGGCTGGATCCCGCCCTGCCGGGCTACGCCGCCGATCTCGCCCGGCGCGGGCAGAGGATCGCCACCTGCCTGGTGTTTCTCAATGACGATTTCGAGGGCGGAGAAACGGCGTTCGAGGCCGGCAATCTGCGGCACCGCGGGCGCAAGGGTGACGCCCTGCTCTGGGCCAATACCCTGCCGGACGGTTCCATCGACCGGCGCACGCGCCATGCCGGTCTGCCGCCGGCTTCCGGCGAGAAATGGGTGCTGTCGCAATGGCTGCGCGGGCGGGCACCCAACGGCTGAGTGCCGTCAGATCGGCATCCGCATGATTTCCTGATAGGCTTGGATGACCTGGTCCCGGACGGCCATTACCGTCTCAAGCGAAGCCTCCGCCGAGGAGATGGCGGTGACCACGTCGATCAGATTGCCCTGCCCCTGAACGACCGACGCCATCTGGGTCTCGGCGGCGCGCGAGGACTGGGTCATGTCGCCCATGACGCTGGTCAGCATGTCGGCGAAGCCGGACGGTTGCGCCGCGCCGGTGGGGGCGGTCGGCATATCCGCGCCCTGGATCGCCGAATAGGCGCGCGCTGCGGCCAAGGGGTTCATCGGTCAGTCCCTATTTCTTGAGCAGGTCGAGGGTGCGGGCATCCATCGACCGCGCCGTCTCGATGATGTTGAGGTTGGCCTCATAGGCCCGCTGGGCCTCGCGCATGTCCATGGCCTCGACCAGGGTGTCGACATTGGGCCGCAGCACATAGCCCTCGGCATTGGCCGCCGGATGGGTCGGATCGTATTCTGTCTTGAAGTCGCCCATGTCCGGCCGGACCTCGGCCAGGGAGACGCCGGTGACACCGTTGATCTCCCGCGCCTGGAAGACGGGGATCTGGCGGCGATAGGGCTGGCCGCCGGCGACCTGGGCGGTCGACTGCGCATTGGCGATGTTCTCGGCGATGATCCGCATGCGTGACTGCTGGGCCTGCAGGGCGCTTGCGGCCACGGCCATGGCCGAATTGCGGGGCGGGATCGGGTCGGGCATCGGCTATTCCTCGATCAGCGGCCGGGGGGACGGGCGGCCATACGCAGCATCTGCATGGATTTCTGGTAGAAGCCGATCGCCGCGTCATAGGCCATTCGGCTCTCGGCCATCTTGAGCATCTGCTCCTCGACGACGACGGAGTTCCCGTCGAGCGTGGTTTCCGAATCAGGGGCGTCCCGACTCTCGAACCGCGCCGTCGGGCCGGCCGGGGCGATGTGCATGGTGCTGGTGCGGACCATCCGGAGGCCGCCGCCGGTGGCGAGGGCACGGGCGAAATCCGTCGGCTGGTTCAGGTCACGGCTGACATAGCCGGGGGTGTCGGAATTGGCGACGTTCTGGGCGATCACGCGCTGGCGCTCGTCCAGCCAGGACAGGCGGCCCTTGATCTGGCTGAGCAGTGGCAGGTCGGTGAAGCCCACGGGCGACTCCCAATCCCGGCGCTAGAGACGCGGATCGCCTCTCCGGGATGGGCAGAAACTGCCGCCTGCATGGTTAACACCGGGTTATCTCAATGGGGCGTTAACCATGATCGCCGAAGTCTGGGGCATGAATTTTTTCCTCGACCTCGCCAGGACGATTTTTGCCCTCGCCGTCACCCTCGGCATTATCGGCTTCGCCGCCTGGGCTTCTCGGCGTTATCTGCCGCAGCTTCTGGCCCGGATCAGCGCCGAACGCGGCCAGCGGCGGATGAGCGTGGTCGAGACCCTGGTGCTGGATCCGGCCCGCAGGCTGGTGCTGGTCAGGATCGACAATGAGGAGCGGCTGCTGATCCTCGGCGAAGGTCGCGAGCTGATCGAACCGCGCGGGCCGGAGTCAGACCAGTGAAGGGTAAAGGCCTTTTGCCTGCCCCGCCGGGGCAGGATCGTCGGCGCGGGTCGACAGTGGGGGCAAGGGAGAAGATATTCGCCCTCCCCACCCGCGCAGAACTCAAGCGCGCGGCGATCCTGTCGCTGATCACCACCGGCTTCTGTCTGCTGTGGCCGCTGGCGGCCCTGGCCCAGGACCTGGCGGCGGCGGGCGGGCCCGGGGCCGCCATCAATGTAGACCTCGGTACCGGTGCCGGCCTGACCGAACGGGTGGTGCAGCTGGTCGGCCTGATGACCGTCCTTTCGCTGGCCCCGTCGATCGTGATCATGACGACCAGCTTCGTCCGGATCATCGTGGTGCTGTCCCTGCTGCGAACGGCGCTGGGCATGCAGCAGTCGCCGCCGAACGCCGTTCTGGTCTCCCTGGCCCTGTTCCTGAGCGCCATCGTCATGGCTCCGACCTGGCAGGACGCCTATGATTCGGGCATCCGCCCCCTGCTGGATCAGCAGATGGAGCTGCCCCAGGCCTTCGATGCGGCGTCCGAACCTGTGAAGACTTTCATGCTGGCTCAGGTGGACCGGGATGACCTCGCTCTGTTCGTCAGACTGTCCAATCTGGAGGCCCCCACAGCCGCCGCGGATCTCCCTCTTCGCGTGGTCACTCCGGCCTTCATGATCAGCGAGTTGAAGCGTGCCTTCGAAATCGGATTTCTTCTTTTTGTTCCGTTTCTTGTGATCGATCTGGTGGTCTCCAGCGTGCTCATGTCCATGGGCATGATGATGCTGCCACCGGTGGTCATTTCCCTGCCGTTCAAACTGATCTTTTTCGTGCTTGTAGACGGCTGGCGACTGGTCGCCGGAAGCCTGGTCGAGAGCTTCCAGAGAGCGTCCGGAAGCGGATAGAATCCCACCCCGTGGGGGTTACAGCGCCGAAGTCGCTTGCCAAGGGAGGCAAAAGCGGCGTCAATCCGTCCGTCATCGTCCCTGAATCGGGACGAGCTTTCATCGGGAAACGACCCATATGACCACCCAAGCAGAACTCATTGCCGCCGTCGCCAAGGACGCCGGTGTCAGCCAGGCCGATGCCGGCCGCGTGCTCGACGCGCTCGTCAAGAACATCCACAAGTCGCTGACCGGCGGCGGCGATGTCCGCATCTCGAACCTCGGCGTGTTTGACACGGCCGCCCGTGCCGCCCGTGAAGGCCGCAACCCGGCTACCGGTGCGACCATCAAGATCGCCGCATCGAAGGCTGTGCGCTTCCGCGTGTCGAAGCCGCTCAAGGATGCCGTGAACAAGTAGGACCCTTCCCCGGTTCGCCGGGGAATTCTTACGCAGGACGGGCGGGTGCCGCGGGTCGGTTCCCGCCCGTTTTCGTTCTGAGTTCAGCCTTCACGGCCGCGACCCAGCCGGCGAAGGTGTCAGCCGAGGCCGCGAGGCTGGTGAAATCGCCCGGTAAAGCGCCTGCGCCCGCATCGTCGTCGAGGGCGATGGTCAGGGCGGTCTTCGCCCGCGCTCCGGCCACGAAAGGCAGATAGTTGCGCGACAGACGGGTCAGGGCCGCACTGTCTGCGCCCAGTGAATAGCCGACCCCGGCGCGGATCAACCGGGCCTCCTCGGCGGCGGTGAGGGCGCCGGGAGTCCGGAAGCGTTCGCCCAGCAGCGCCTCATAGATCGCAGCGGCCGGTGCCCAGTTCCGCTGCTTCCAGAACACTTCAGCGCGGACCTCGCGGGCCTCGGTTGATGCGTCGTCGCCCAGCACCTCAAGTGCATGATCGAATCGGCCCAGATCCATGAGGGCGCGAGCCTCCAGCGCCCGGCGCTCTGCGTTCAGGGGGGCCGGCAGGATGGTCGATCGCGAAGCCCAGATCGCCTGCAGCGCCGGTTCGGACTGGCGGTCCATGAGATAGATCGCGGCCAGATCGGTCGCCACCTGGGCCTTGGCCACACCTTCGAGCCGGTTCTCGACCTGGTATTTGAGCAGCTCCGACGCCTGATCCAGCAGGTCGACGTCGACCAGACGCCGGGACAGCCGGCGCACCATCTCGTCGCCGTCGGCACCGATGGGCGTCAGTTCGCGAAAATCGTAGAACAGGCCAAGGGCCTGCACGGGTTGAAGGCCGTCGGCCCCGCCCTCGAGGAACAGCATGCGGAAGGCGGAACCGAGATCCGCCTGGATCTCGGCGGCACCCTCAAGCCGGTTCAGATTGGGGCCGGCCCCTTTCAGGGCGGTCAAGGCTTCGCGGTAGAGGCCCTGCGACAGATAGAGCTGGCCCAGCTGTCGAATGACGGCCAGTTCCGTGGCGTCGCCGCGCCAGCGCCAGCGGAGCCCCTCCAACTCGCGGGCCGCGGCATCGGCCTTCATCGTTCCCTTGGCCAGAGACAGACGGACGATCCCCAGCTTGGCGGGGACCGAGACGGCGTCCAGTGGTGCGCGGCCGATGGCGGTGTAAACGGCAAGGGCCCGCTCAGGCTGGCCGACCAATTCGAACAGTCTGGCCTGAATCAGACGGGCCGTGAGCTGGTCCGCCGCGGGGGCGTCCTGGCTGAAGCTGTAGGCCAGCAGGGCCCGGGCAGCGTCGAGGTCACCCATCTCCAGGGCTGCCATGGCGTGGGCGGCACCAAAACGGGCGCGCCATTCGGTCGGAAACTCGTCCACCGCTGACGCCCCGGCGTCAAAGGCCTGCCGGGCCGACTCCCAGTCGCCCTGGGTCGAGGCGATATAGCCGCGCCAGACCGCAGAGGCCGGATCGGAGGCGACGGCGGCGGAGGAGAAATCGCCCTGGGCTTCTTCCATCCGGCCGATCAGGGCGCGCGCGGCACCGCGCAAGCCGCGCAACTCCGGTTCACCCGCCATGTTGGGGGCCTGGGCGACGATACTGTTCAGGACGCCGATCGCCTCATAGCCGAGGCCGGAACCTACGAGGAACCGGGCAAGGGCGAAGCGCGCCTCGGCAGGCGCCCGGGGATCGTCGCCGGCGGCCATGGATTCCTGGACAGCTGCATCCTGGAGACGACGGTGGCGCGCAGGGAAACCTTCTTCACCGACCTCGGCCCACTCGGCCAGGATCAGGGCGGGATGTTTCGCCCTGCGAGGCGCGTCGCCCCCGGCAGCCGCAGCCTCGAGCGCAGCAGACGGCGGCGACAGGGTCAGGCCGCCCGGCCGGCTGAGGGTGACCAGATCGCCATCGGCCTGGATGGCGAGGTCGCTGGCCGGGGTCTCGACGGCCAGGCCGTGGGCTGTCGGCAGCAAGGCCAGGTCTATGGTCCGGCGGCGGTCCGCAAAGCCCTTGCCGGGTGCCAGGGCGGTGACGGCGGCGAAGCGGTCTCCCGCAAGCGGGTCGGTAAGCCAAACGGCACGGGTGGCACCGGCCATGCGGGCGACAAGGACCGGCTCCCCGTCATCGCCCCGGTCGACGGAGACACCTTCAACGGCGGGGGGCTGGCCGCCGATGGTCACGGTCCAGGTCGAGCCCTGCGCAGCCGCCGACACGGCAAGGCCTTCGGGGGCGGCAATGCGGACGGCAATATGGTCAGGTCCCGCGGTCCAGCGGGCATCGGTGACGGGGCCGAGCTGTTCGGCACCCGGCATGTCGAGGCGGGCATTCTTGTCGAACACCACCCAGACGGCCTCTCCGCGCCGGAAGACGGCGGCCCCGACCGGCGTGGACCAGGCAAACGACAGGCTGACCCGGGCAGGGGTCGCCACGGCCGTGACCGGCACCGTTCCGGCCGCCGCGGCCTGGGTCTCGGCCGGAGCGGCAGCGGGGGGCGTTTCATACAGATTCAGCCAGACCGCCCCGTCCGCCGAGCCGGTGCGGGCGTCCGCCCCCTCGGCCAGGGTCAGGACCAGTTCGGTGCCGCCCCGGACCGCCCGGGTCTCAACCTTGTCCACGCCTCGCGGCGGATCGACCTTGAGTCGCGATACGTCGGGCGCGGCGGTCGAGCCGATGCGGACGATCACGTTGCGGCCATCCCGCCGGACCTGCGACCGGGCACCGATGACGCCAGCGAATTCGATCCGGGTGAACTCGGAGTTGGAACCGATGCGGATCGCGATCGGATCCAGCGGTGCGGCGCCCTCCTGGGCCAGCGGGGTCAGGGGCGCGAACAGCACCGCCCCCGCCGCGGCGGCGGCCACGGAGGTCTTGAGCATGCGTTTTCTGGCGGCGGCCCCGGACATACGCGCGCATACTCGCGCGAGGGGCCTTTCGGGCCGGTTAACGGATCATGACCGGTTGACGGCGTCCGGGCCGCTGCGCCAGGCGTAGCTTTGGCCCCGAACCGGAGATGTTCATGTCCCTGCTGCCCCTGCTCGCCGCCGCGCTTTTCCAGCTGTCAGGGCCGACGCCCGATGCCATGAGCGGGGCCTGGGCCGTCGACCTCTCCGCGGATCCGGCCCAGCCCTATCTGAAGGCCATGCACCTGACCCTGGCCGCCGATGGAACGGTCAGCGGCGACTTCTACGACAGCACCATCGAGGCCGGGCGCTGGAAGGCCCAGAACGGCCGGGTCTGCGTCGCCTTCCGCACCACCGACGGGGTTGGCCCCTATCACTCAGCCGCCTGTCTCGATGGCGACCGGATCGAGGGTCAGACCTGGGCGGAACATCGGGCGTTTGTCTTCGTCTGGAATGCCGCCCGGGGCGAGCCCGCGACCTGAGCGGACCCGCCCGCGACACCGCGGCCGGTTGCGGTGCGGCAGCCGCGAGCCGACATGAAATCGGCCTTCCTTTGAGGAACCGGACGTGACCGAGCCCCAGTACCCCCGTCTGAACACCCTCGCGACCGGCCTGCGCTGCCGCTGTCCGCGCTGCGGCGAGGGGCCCTTGCTGACGGGGTTCCTGACCATCCGTGACGCCTGCCCGGCCTGCGGCCTCGACTACAGTTTCGCCGAACCGGCGGACGGCCCCGCCTTCTTCGGCATGACGGCGGTCGGGATCGTCGGCATGGCCCTGTTCATGTGGTTCGAGTTCACGGTGCATCCGCCGATCTGGGTGCATCTGGTCGTGACCATGCCCCTGCTGGTGATTGGCTGTCTGGCCGTGCTGCGTCCGCTGAAGGGCTGGCTGGTGTCGGAGCAATTCATCCACAAGGCCGCGCCGCCGGTGTTCGAGAGCAACGGCAAGCACGGCGAGGGCTCGAAATGGCGCTGAACAGCGCCGTTTGACTTACCCGCCGATGACGCGCCCCTTGCGCCCGTCCCGGGGAGGGGCGTGGCCATGGATATCGAACGCATTCTGTCCGGGCTGCTGATCCTCGTGCCGGCCGTCATCCTGACGATGGCAGCGGTGATGATCATCAAGCGCAAGCGGTGAGTGGCGACCCCGGAGGGACTCGAACCCCCGACCTCTGCTTTAGGAAAGCCTTGCTCTATCCGGCTGAGCTACGGGGCCACGCAGGCTGAACTAGCGGCTGGCGACGCGGCGGGGAAGCGTCTGTGCGCCTCGCCCGTTCTGATTTTCTGATCCGGCCCGGCAGGGGCCGGAACAACAGGGATTCTGATTGTGGTTAATCCGCCTTAAGATACAATATGTTGGGGTGAACAAATCCCGAATCGGGCGCTGTCGGTGATTCGGTCCTGATTCGTTTCGCCCCTGTTCCGCCAGGATGGCCAGATCCATTAAGCCGGGCGCTTGTCAGCCAGTTCTGTGACAGGCCGGCGCTGACACCCGCCGCGTTGACGACTTAGTTTTGATATGAAACGGTCTCCCGAACCCCGGGGAAGCCTGATGCCGCTGAAGCCAACCTGCCTGATCGTCGGTGCCGGGGACGGCGTGGGCTCGGCCATAGCCCGTGCCTTTGCCCGGGAGGGTCTGGCGGTCTGTATTACCCGCCGCCCCCGCAATCTTGAGGCTCTGGAGGCGGTTGCCGCCTCCATACGCGCCGAGGGCGGCGAGGCCCATGCCTTCGGCGTCGATGCGCGCAATGAGGCGGACATGATCGCCCTGGTCGATCGCATCGAGGCCGACATCGGGCCGCTGCAGGTCGTGGTCTTCAACATCGGGGCGAATGTGCGCTTCCCCGTCGTGGACACGACGGCCCAAGTCTATTCCAAGGTCTGGGAAATGGCGGCCCTGACCGGCTTCTTCACCGGGCGTGAGGCCGCCAGGGTGATGGGGCCGCGCGGCAAGGGGACGATCCTGTTCACCGGTGCCACCGCCTCGACGCGGGGCGGTGCGGGATTTTCCGCCTTCGCGGGGGCCAAGGCGGCGCTGCGCCAGCTGGCCCAAAGCCTGGCCCGGGAGATGGGGCCCAGGGGCATCCATGTCGCCCATGTGGTCGTCGACGGCATGATCGACGGGACCTTTGCCCGTGCCATCGCGCCGGACATCCAGACCCTGCTGGACGAGGATGCGATCCTGAAACCCGACGAGATTGCCCGGAACTATGTCTGGCTGCACAACCAGCAACGCAGCGCCTGGACGTTCGAGCTGGACCTGCGCCCATGGAAGGAAAACTGGTGATGACCCGGACGATCGACTTCATCTTCGATTTCGCCAGCCCAAACGGCTATTTCGCGCACCATGGGCTGAAGGGGGTCGCGGAAAGGACCGGTGCCTCCGTCAACCTGATCCCCTGCCTGCTGGGCGGCATCTTCAAGGCCACGGGCAATCAGGCTCCGTTCGTGGCCTTCGGCGGCGTCAAGGGGAAGATGGACTATGAGATGCTGGAGATCCGGCGCTTCGTCGCCCGGCACAACCTCACCGCCTTCCGGATGAATCCGAACTTCCCGGTCAACAGCCTGACGGCCATGCGCGGCCTGTGCGCCCTTGAGCCCGGCGAGGCGTTCGACCGCTATGTCGAGGCTGTACTGGGCGGCTTCTGGGAGCGCCGTCTGGCGATGGGCGACCCTGCGGTCCTGCAGTCGGTGCTGGATGAGGCCGGGCTTGACGGGGCGGACCTGTTGGCCCGGGCCCAGACCCATGACGTCAAGGCGCGGCTGGCGGCCAATACCGAGGCCGCGGTGGCGCGCGGCGTTTTCGGCGTCCCAACCTTCTTCGTCGGCGAGGAAATGTTCTTCGGCAAGGAGCGGCTGGACCAGCTGGAGGCGCTGCTGTCCGGGACCTGATGGCGCGTCACCAGTTCGCTTGAGGAAACGTCGGCGAATCGCCACCTTGTCCGCATCATGAGTGACCGCGGCACCGGACAGGCCCCCTCGCGCGTCGTCGCGGTTCTGGGCCCCACCAATACCGGCAAGACCCATCTGGCGGTCGAGCGGATGCTGGGTCACGCCTCGGGCATGATCGGCCTGCCGCTGCGGCTGCTGGCGCGCGAGATCTATGACCGGATCGTCAAGCGGCGCGGGGCCGCCGCCGTGGCCCTGGTCACCGGCGAGGAAAAGATCGTCCCGCCGCGGGCCCACTATTTCGTCTGCACCGTCGAGGCCATGCCGCTGGAGCGGTCGGTGGAGTTCCTGGCCGTGGACGAGATCCAGCTGGTCTCCGATCCGGAGCGCGGCCACGTCTTCACCCAGCGACTGCTGCATGCACGCGGGCGGTTCGAGACCATGTTCCTCGGGGCCGGGACGATGGCGCCGCTGATCCGGTCACTGGTCGCCGATGTGGAGATCGTGTCGCGCGAACGGCTGTCGACCCTGAGCTATGCCGGGTCGAAGAAGCTGACCCGCCTGCCCGCCCGCAGCGCCATCGTCGCCTTCAGCACCGACCAGGTCTATGCCATCGCCGAGCTGATCCGGCGCCAGCGCGGCGGGGCAGCCGTGGTCATGGGGTCGCTGAGCCCGCGCACCCGCAATGCCCAGGTCGAGCTGTTCCAGTCCGGCGAAGTCGACTTTCTGGTCGCCACCGACGCCATCGGCATGGGGCTGAACATGGAGGTCGACCATGTCGCCTTCGCGGGCCTGAGGAAGTTCGACGGACGGCGGACGCGCTGGCTGCATGCGCATGAGATCGGCCAGATCGCCGGCCGGGCCGGGCGACACCTGCGCGACGGCACCTTCGGGGTCACGGGCGAGGCGACGGAGCTGGATCAGGATCTGGTCGAACAGGTGGTCGAGCACCGGTTCGATCCGGTCGAGGGGGCCGAGTGGCGCAATGCCCGGCTGGATTTCGACACCCTGCCCGATCTGCTGCGCTCGCTGACGGTCAGCCCCGGGGTGCGCGGCCTGAACCTGACCCAGCCGGCGCTGGACGAGACCCTGCTGCGGCGGTTGATCAAGGACGAGGACGTGGCCCGCGTCGGGCGCTCGCGCGGGGCCATCATGCGGCTGTGGGAGGCCTGCCAGCTGCCCGACTTCCAGAAGACGACGCTGGACGAGCACGGGCGGCTGTCGAAGGAGATTTTCCAGGCACTGACGGGCAGGCGCGGGCGGCTGACGGCCGACTGGTTTGCGCCGCGTTTCGCCGAGTTGGACCGCGACGACGGCCAGATCGACCAGCTGTCAGCGCGGCTGAGCGGGGTGCGGACGCTGAGCTATATCGCCAACCGGCCCGACTGGCTGGATCAGGCCCAGGGGTGGCGGGACAAGGCGAAGGCGCTCGAGGAGCGGCTGTCGGACGTGCTGCACGAGCGGCTGACGGCGCGGTTCGTGGACCGGCGCACGACCGCCCTGATGCGGGCCCTGAACGTGACCGAGGATGCGGTCGCCGAGGTCGAGGCGGGTGGCGCGGTGATCGTCGAGGGCCATGCGGTCGGGCAGCTGACCGGGGTGGAGTTCCGGCTCGACAAGGGCTCCAGCGCTCTGGAGGACCGGGCCCTGCGGCACGCGGCACGGCAGGCGGTGACGCCCGAGATCGCCCGGCGGCTGGGCCGTCTGGCAGGGGATGAGGATGCGGCCTTCGGCGTGACGCCCGACGGGGCCGTGCTGTGGCGCGGCGTGGCGGCGGGACAGGTGACGGGCGGCGACTGGTTCGCACCCCGGGTCCGGCTGCTGGGTGAGTTGGGTCCGGCGGCGGCGCGCGAGCGGGCGCAGCGACGACTGGAGGCCTGGCTGGCCGCCGAGGCCGGGCGGGCGCTCAAGCCGCTGGCCCGGCTGAAGGGCGCGGTCGAGAGCGGGGCGTTGAAGGGCCTGCCGCGCGGCATCGCCTTCCGCCTGATCGAGGCGGGCGGGGTGATCGACCGGCGCGCGGTCGAGCGTGATCTGGCCGCCCTGAGCCAGGTCGAGCGGCGCACCCTGCGGACCTTCGCCGTGCGGATGGGGACCCATTCGGTCTGGCTGCCCGGGGTGCTGAAGCCGCGGGCGCGGGCGCTGGCCCAGGCCTTCGTCACCCGGGAGACTTTCCGGCCCGGCGCGGCAGCCCTGACCGCCCTGCCCGCGACGCCGCCGTCGCCGCGCCTGCTCTCGGCCTTCGGACTACGCATCGTCGGCCGGTATATGGCCACGGTCGAGATGCTGGAATCGCTCGCCGAGCGGCAGGCCACTGCGAAGGGCGTGCTGACCGACACCGACCTGTCCGCACTGGACCTGTCGCTGGATCAGGCCCGGAGCCTGACGGCGGCGCTGAAGACATCGCGGGCGCAGAAGCCGGACCGCGATGACCGGCCCAAGGCAGTGAAGGACTCGCCGTTCGCCGCCCTGTCGGCCCTGACCGCGACCCCCGCCTCGACCCGGACCAAACGTAAACGCCCCCGCCGGACCCGCGCCCCCGGATGAGCGAAACGGGCTACCGCATCGATGTCTGGCTGTGGCGGGCGCGGTTCACGAAGACCCGGTCGCTGGCCGCCGCCATGGTCGAACGGGGCGCGGTGCGGCTGACCCACAACGGGGTCCAGACCCGGCTCGACAAGCCCAGCCGCACCGTCCACATCGGCGACACGCTGGTATTCGCCGTCGGAGGGCGGCTGGTTGAACTGACGGTCGAGGGGTTTGGCGAAAGGCGCGGTCCGGCCGGAGAGGCGCGGGCGCTCTACAGCCTGCGGCACCCCCTCGGTTGACAGCGTCCCCCGGCGGGGCCATTTGCCCTGCCCGTTCCTTCCGCCAGCCGACAGCGCCCCAGACCGCCTCATGACCTACATCGTCACCGACGCCTGCGTGAAATGTAAGTTCATGGACTGCGTCGAGGTCTGCCCCGTCGACTGCTTCTATGAGGGCGAGAATTTCCTGGTCATCGCGCCGGATGAATGCATCGACTGCGGCGTCTGCGAGCCGGAATGCCCGGTCGACGCCATCAAGCCCGACACCGAGGACGAGCCGGACGGCAAATGGCTGAGCGTCAATTCGGAATATGCCAAGGTCTGGCCGAACATCACGGTCAAGGGCACGCCGCCCGCCGACGCCGAGTCATTCGAGCGCGAGACCGGCAAGTTCGAGAAATACTTCTCTGAAAAGCCCGGCAAGGGTTCCTGAGCCGGGCGGCGCTGCACCGACCGCCTCCCGGCTCCGATACGGTCCGGCTTTCCCGTGCCGCGCAAGATGACGTTGCGGACGTTTTGAAATTCCGCAATTTTGTGATAGGTTCCTGTCATTGGGTCGGGCGGTAAGCGATTTTCTCGCGCCGCCCGCGTTTGCGACAGAACTCCGCCCACGAAGGCGGGGTCGGCCAGAGGTTTGGTGATCCGTTTCCACAGCTGATGCCTGAAGTTGCTGCGCCGCAGACGGGTCGCCGTCTTCGGAGAGCGCAAGGGTGTCTTCAGTGTCTGCGTCCCGCCTTCCCTGCGCCGGGAAAGGAATGACATGACGAACAAGACCGGACTGGAATTCAAGGTTGGCGACGCGGTCGTCTATCCGGCGCACGGCGTCGGCAAGGTCGCGGCCGTTGAGGTCCAGGAAGTCGCCGGCATGTCGCTGGAAGTCTATGTGGTCACCTTCGACCACGAGAAGATGACACTGCGCGTCCCGACCAAGAAGGCCAAGACGGCCGGTCTGCGCTCGCTGGCCGCCGACGATGTGGTGACCAAGGCGCTGACGACCCTGAAGGGCCGCGCCCGCATCAAGCGCACCATGTGGTCGCGCCGGGCACAGGAATACGAAGCCAAGATCAACTCGGGCGACCTGATCTCGATCGCCGAGGTGGTTCGCGACCTGCACCGCGCCGACAGCCAGCCGGAACAGTCCTATTCGGAGCGTCAGCTCTATGAATCGGCCCTGGACCGAATGGCCCGCGAAGTCGCCGCCGCCAACCGCATCGACAAGGACGCCGCCGTCCAGCTGCTGTCCAAGTCGCTGAGCGCCAAGAAGGCGGTCATCGCCGCCGCCGAAGCCGCTGAAGACGCGGCCGAAGAGGCCGAAGCCGCCTGATCCGGCGACATCGCTGAACAAGTCGGAAGGCCCGGGATCGCTCCCGGGCCTTTTGCAATTCAGCTCCCCGGGCCGGTCCCGGAGACGCTTTCGAGCCAGGCGATCAGGTCGGCGATCTCGGTCGGCTGGAACGCA
>CANMXH010000042.1 GCA_947501315.1 Caulobacteraceae bacterium
ACGAAGCGAAGCGGAGATCGGGGACGGCATGCATCCCCCCCCTGACCCCTCCCGGACGGCCCGAAGGGCTGAGCCGGGAGCCGGGTGGCGGCGACGCGCGTTCATGACGTCTGGCAGGGGCGTTCAGCCTCGGTCCCGCCTGTCCGGGTGGCCGCAGGCTGTCGCCCGGCTCAGCCCAAGGGGGCTGTCCGGGCGTGGCCAAAGAGGGGGGCTGATCCGTCCCCGATCTCCGCTTTGCTCCGTCGGGGATTACAAAAGGGCGATCTCCGCTTCGCTTCGTCGGGGATGACAAAAGAGCGATCTCCCCCGCGACCCGTCGGGGATGACAAGGAGCGATCTTCGCTCCACTCGCCGGAGGATGACGAAAGCAAAGGGGGCCTTTGACCCGCGCCCCCGCCCGGGCCATCCTCGCCGCCAGACAGGGGCGGGAGAGCGAACATGACCATCGGGGCTTCGGCCGGGGTGATCACCTTCATCAACACGCGCGACCCGGAGAAGGCCAGGGCCTTCTATGGCGAGACGCTGGGGTTCAAATTCATCGCCGACGACGGGTTCGCCCATGTCTTCGACCTGAACGGCACCACCCTTCGGATCACCAAGATCGACAACCACGTCCCGCAGGGGCATCCCGTGCTGGGCTGGATGGTCGAGGATATCGAGGGCACCATCCGGCGGCTCGTCGCGCGCGGGGTGACCATGACGATCTACCCGGGCCTCGGTCAGGACGAACTGGGCATCTGGACCGCGCCGGACGGCAAGGCCAAGGTCGCCTTCTTCAACGACCCCGACGGCAATGCCCTCAGCCTGACATCGGTCTGAGGGGCACGATCCTCTGGGGGAGGGGGGCCCGAACACCGCCCCCCCAAACAGTGTCTTCTCGCCCCGTATAATCTCGCCCCTCTCAACCCCGAAAGGTGCCCTCCCGACCCCGCAGACGACGGCTCTCAGCCCCCTGCGTCCGCATCTGACGTAGCCGTATGCATACTGGTCAAATGCCCGCCGGGCCGGTCTTTGACAGTCTTTCATACCCCCGCCGCGTCCGCCCAGGACCCGGCGCAGACCCCTGCACCGAAGGGCGCGGTTTTCCGAAAATCCGGCCCGCAATTTTCAGGGCGAGACCGTACCCTTTCGACCCGTCAGCCGACCAGCGCCGCCCGCTCTTCCGGGGTCAGCAGCCGCCATTTGCCCTCGGGCAGATTGTCGAGCTTCAGCGGCCCGATCCGGACCCGGATCAGGTCGACGACCTCCAGATCGACCATGTCGCACATCCGCCGGATCTGGCGGTTGCGGCCCTCGCGCAGGATGAATTTCAGGCGGAAGGACTCCATCCGGCTGACGTAAGCCGGCTTCAGCTGGCGGCCGTCCAGCATCAGGCCGTGGCGCAGGATCTTCAGCTTCTTTTCGGTGATGTCGCCCGTCACCCGGACCAGATATTCCTTGTCCAGATCGGACTGGGGCCCGATCACCGCCTTGGCCACCACCCCGTCCGATGACAGCAGCAGCAGGCCGCGGGAGTCCTCGTCCAGCCGGCCGATCGGGGGCAGGGAGACCTCGTCCGCGGGCGTCACGCCTTCGCCGACCCGGTTGTTGTCGGTGACCAGCCGGACCGCGGGCAGTTTGTTCGGCTCCGGCTGGCCCGAGACATAGCCCATCGGCTTGTGCATCACGATGGTCACGCCCTCGGCCAGGGCGGCCGTGGCCCGGTCGTTCAGGGTCAGGGTCTGGCCGGGCTCCAGCTTGCGGCCCGCATCGGCGACCACCTCGCCGTCGACCGAGACGAGGCCGTCGGCGATCAGGGCGTCGGCCTCGCGGCGCGAGCAGACGCCGCTCTGGCCCAGCCATTTGTTGATCCGGACCGGCTCGATGCCGTCATAGGTTCTGGAAAACGCCATGCCGGTCCCTAGCCCCCGGGCGCAGCGGGGTCCAGCCGCCCCGATCAGCCCCCGAGGACCGCCGCAATGGCCGCGCGCGCGATCTCGTCGTCCTGGGCCGAAGAGGCTCCCGACACGCCGATCGCGCCGATGATCCGGCCGTCCACGACGATGGGCACGCCCCCGGCAACCGGGACCATGCCGTCAAGCGCCAGCAGTGCCATCCGCCCGCCAGTCAGCCGCTCCTCCGACACCGAGGTCGCGGTCCGGTACAGGGCGGCCGACCGGGCCTTGGCCTGGGCGACGGCGATGGAGCCGTACTGGGTGTCGTCCATCCGCCCGAAGGCGACCAGCGCGCCCGAGGGCTCGACGATCGCGAAGGCCATGCGGAACCCGCGCGCCGCGGCGGCCGCGGTCGCCCGGTCGATCAGGGCCTGGGCCGTCTCCAGCCCGATCGGCGCGCCATAGGGCGGGGCCGGAGCGGCGGCGGCCGGTGCCGTCGTCGGCGGCGTCTGCCCCCAGGCCGGAGCGGCAAGAGCCAGAACAGCCACAGCAAGCAGGAGAGGTTTCATGACAGTGCTTTCGATCGGGGATTTGGCCGGTCTGACCGCGATGCCGCCACATCGACGCCGCCGGCACAAGGGGCGGTCAGGTTCGGCGGAACAGAAACATCAGATTGTTCGACGGCATTTCGATCCGCCGGGTCAACGCCAGCCCCTCGGCCTTCGCCGCCGCCGTCACAGCGTCCCGGTCCCGCAGGCCCCAGGCCGGATCCCGGGCCTTCAGGCTCTCGTCGAACGCCGCATTCGAGGCGGCGAGAGGAACGTCCGCCTCGCGATAGGGGCCGTAGAGGATCAGCAGTCCGCCGACGGCCAGCCGGCTTCCGGCCAGGGCCATCAGGCCTTCGGTCGCGGCCCAGGGGCTGATGTGGATCATGTTGATGCAGACCACGGCCTGCAGCCGGTCCTCCGGCCAGGTCGTCGGGTCCAGCACATCGAGCGGCAGGGGCTCGCGCAGGTTGGGCAGACCCGCTGTCGCCGCCCAGGCCGCGATACTGGCCCGCGCCTCGGCCGACGGGTCGCTCGGTGTCCAGTCGAGGCCGGGCAGGGCTCCGGCGAAGGCGAGAGCGTGCTCGCCCGACCCTGCGGCGATTTCCAGCACCGCCCCCCGGTGCGGCAGATGGGCGCGCAGCACCTCGAGAATCGGCCCGGTGTTCCGGGCCACGGCGGGAGAGGCGAGGCCTCCCCGGAAAGTCGTCCCGATCGGTTCCATGGTCTGCATGGCTGCCCGGATACATCGGGCCCCGGCTCACGGCGACCGGAAAGATGCGGGGGCCCTCGGGTGCTTCGCTCGCGAGAGGCTCAAACCTGCATCGGTTGACGCAGCGTCGCCTAAGATGCCATTCCGCGCCTGAAACATTGCGTGATGCCACGCAAGGGAGGCCACGGTGGCGCAGATCGCCGGGCGACGTTCAGGAGAGTGATTGTGACCGCATCCGCCATCCAGGGCCTTCACCCGGCTCCCACCCGACATGCCGGCCTGATCGCCTGGGTCGAGCAGATCGCTGCCCTGACGAGGCCGGCGCGTGTCCACTGGTGCGATGGCTCGGAGGCCGAGAAGGCCGCCATTGTCGCGGATCTGATCGGCAAGGGCACGCTGCGCGAACTGGACCAGACCAAACGGCCCGGCTGCTACTACGCTGCTTCGGACCCCAAGGATGTGGCCCGCGTCGAGAGCCGGACCTTCATCTGCTCGGCCGACCAGGTCGACGCAGGCCCGACCAACAACTGGTCCGATCCGGTCGAGATGCGCGCCCGGCTGAACGGGCTGTTCGACGGCTGTATGGCCGGTCGCACGATGTATGTGGTGCCCTTCTCCATGGGCCCCCTGGGTTCGGAGCTCAGCGCCCTCGGCGTCGAGATCACCGACAGCGGTTATGTCGCCATTTCGATGGGCATCATGACCCGCATGGGCCAGCCGGTGCTGGACCTGATGGGCGACGCCGGCGTCTTCGTCCCGGCCGTCCACACGCTCGGTGCCCCGCTGGCCGAGGGCCAGGCGGACGTGCCGTGGCCCTGCAACGAGGACAAGTGGATCGTCCACTATCCCGAGACCCGCGAGATCTGGTCCTATGGTTCGGGCTATGGCGGCAACGCCCTGCTTGGCAAGAAATGCTACGCCCTGCGCATCGCCTCGGTCATGGCTCGCGACGAGGGCTGGCTGGCCGAGCACATGCTGATCCTCAAGCTGACCGATCCGAAGGGCCGCGCCAAATATGTTGCTGCCGCCTTCCCCTCGGCCTGCGGCAAGACCAACCTGGCCATGCTCCAGCCGACCATTCCGGGCTGGACCGCCGAAACCATCGGTGACGACATCGCCTGGATGCGCTTCGGCGACGACGGTCGTCTTTATGCGGTGAACCCGGAGGCCGGCTTCTTCGGCGTCGCCCCGGGCACGAGCCGCAACACCAACCAGAATGCCCTGGCGACGATGGCGACCAACACCGTCTTCACCAATACAGCCCTGACCGCGGACAATGACGTGTGGTGGGAAGGACTCTCCAAGGTGGCGCCGGACGGCCTGACCAACTGGAAGGGCGTCGCCCACGACCCGGCCTCGGGCGAGCCCGCCGCCCACCCGAACGCCCGCTTCGCCGCCCCGGCCTCGCAATGCCCGACCATCGCACCCGAGTGGGAAGACCCCCGGGGCGTGCCGATCGACGCCATCCTGTTCGGCGGCCGCCGCGCCTCGGCCGTGCCGCTGGTGACAGAAGCTTTCGACTGGGAGCACGGCGTGTTCATGGGCTCGTCGGTCGCCTCTGAAGGCACCGCCGCCGCCGAAAACGCTATCGGGACCCTGCGCCGTGACCCCTTCGCCATGCTGCCCTTCTGCGGCTACAATATGGGTGACTATTTCGCCCACTGGCTGTCGATGGGCGGCAAGACCGACGCGGCCAAGCTGCCGCGCCTCTACTTCGTCAACTGGTTCCGCAAGAATGAGGACGGTCAGTTCGTCTGGCCGGGTTTCGGAGACAATGTCCGCGTCCTGAAATGGATTGCCGAACGCCTCGATGGCGAGGCAGGGGCTGTTGAGACCCCGGTTGGCCGCGTCCCGAGCCGCGCGGCTCTGGATCTGTCAGGACTGACCTTGTCCGACGCGGATTTGTCGATCCTGCTCGACGTCGACGCCGACGTCTGGGCCGAGGAAGCCGCCTTGATCCCCGATTTTTATGCCCAGTTTGGCGATCGTCTGCCCGCGGCGCTGTGGGATCAGCATGCGGCTCTCACCGCCCGTATCGGCAGTGCCCGCGCTGCCGCCATCGCCGCCGAGTAGCGATCGCGGCTTGCATTCGGATTGCGGGCGGTCGATCTGATCGCCCGTGGCTTCATCTCCTGATGTGATCGTGATCGGTGCCGGCGTGCTCGGCCTCTGCACGGCGGCCGAACTGGCTGCGCGCGGCCACGCTGTGACTGTCATCGACCCCGGCGCCCCAAACGCCTCCTCCATCGCTGCCGGGATGATCGCCCCGGCGCTGGAATCCCTGCTGGACGACGTCACCGCCGATCGCGCCGCCTTGCTCAAGCGTGCCCGGGACCTCTGGCCTGCCTTTGCGGAGGCTCATGATCTGAAGCTCTTGCGCGAAGGTGCGGACTGGCGCGGTGAGGCTGCCGATGATGCGGTGGTTCGTCTCCGATCCCTCGGCTTTGACGCCCGCGGACAAGGCAACGGCCTGATCACACAGGATGACTGGCGCATAGAGGTGGCTTCGGCCCTCAAGGCGCTGGCGCGGACACCGGGTCTGACGATGGTGCGGGGCGAGGTCTTGCGTCTGGCTGCGGACGCGCGTCGTTGGCGGGTCGAGTCGGGCGACGGCCGCGTCTGGTTCTGCGCCACACTGGTCCTCGCCACGGGTGCCGGCGAGCCGATCGCAGGCCTGCCCGTCTCCGTCGCCGCCGTGGTGTCCGCGATCACGCCGATCCGGGGCCAGCTGACCTTGGTCTCCACGGCAGCCCTGTCCCGTGTGATCAGAGGCCCCGCCGTCTATGTCGCGCCCTGTGACGGCGGTGTGGTCATTGGCGCAACCATGGAGCCGGGACGCCGCGACCTCGAGCCTGATCCCGCCGAGGCCGCCCGTCAGGTCGCGGCCGGTCTGCTGCTGCTGGCGGTATCGGGCGAGCCCGGTCTGACCCGGGTCGGTATCCGCGGGGCGACCGATGACGGGCTTCCGCTGGCCGGGCCGTCGGGCGAACCGGGCCTGCACTTTGCCCTGGCACCGCGTCGGAACGGCTGGCTGATGGGCCCTCTGGTCGCCCGGGTGGTGGTGGACGGGATCGAGGGCAGGCCGCCCCTGGCGGACGCCGCCGCCCTCGATCCGCGCCGGTTCGCCTGATCAGTCTTCCGGCGGAGTGAAGCGCAGGTTGATGTTCACCCGTGAGCCTTCCGCCGCCCCGTTGACGGTGCGCGGGTTAACGCGGAAATGCCGCGACAGGCCTTGCGCCGCCCGACCGAAGCCGTAGCCGCCGGGTGTCTCGCTCAGGACGTTGCAATGGGTCACGGCTCCCGTGGGCAGGACGAGACAGTTCAGGGAGGCCGATCCAGCCACGCCTGCAGCGCTTGCGCGCTCCGGGTAGGCTCGCATCAACTGGTCGGCTGAGGGCTGGCGTGACCAACTGGGATTGCGGATGACCGCAGGTGGAAGCGCCGGTGCGGGCCCGGCCGTACTGTTCGGGATCGGGGCCGGAACCTCGGTGTCGAATGTCAGGACCGTGCCTTCAGTCGGTGTGGCGTCGGTCGGTACAGCCGCGAAGGTCTCTGTTGGCGTGAGTGGCCGCGGCGTATCGTTGAGCGGGGGATTCGGGGCCGGCGGCGTCTCCGATCGGGTGACAGGCACGGGCGGCTTTGGCCTGTAGTTGAAGACCTCGATGATCGGGCCTTCGGGCCTCTCGGGCGCAAGCGGCATCTCGAACCGCTGATAGTACAGGGCCGTCCCGATACCGACATGAGCCGCAAGGACAATGCCGACGGCGACCCAGGTCGTCCGGGACCACCGCGGGGCCTTGCGTTCGTTGTAATCGATGGGGCTCACCGGTCCGGGAGCACCTGCTGTCTTGATCATCATGACCGTCACATCCCTTTTTGTCGCCGTCCCCACTGCGTCCCACTGTGAAAGGGAGCGCTGACGTTGCGGCAGGTTTGGGGCGGGGCCCGCCTTGAAAGCGCCACGGTGGGGCCGGGATCAAAGGGCGGTTAACAAGCTGTGGGCGCGCGGCGCATCGTTAGGATTTGATTAACCATGAACGCCCACTTTTGTGATCCATGAATGTCGGACCGATTCCATCGACTGGCGGGGTTGAGGCGGCCATTCGGCGCGCCTCGAACGCAACGGGTGTGGACGCTGATTTTCTCGTCCGGACGGCACGGCGCGAGAGCGCGCTGAATCCGTCGGCAAGGGCCCGAACCTCTTCTGCAGCCGGCCTTTTCCAGTTTATTGAACAGACTTGGCTTGGCACCGTCAAAGCCCACGGAGCCAAGCATGGCTACGGACAGTACGCTGACCTGATCTATCGCAGCGGGGACGGGCGCTGGCGTGTCGAGGGTTCGGCCCGCAATGTTGTACTGGACCTTCGGTTCGATCCCCAGGCGGCCTCTACAATGGCGGCGGAACTCACGGCGTCGAACGCGGCCTATCTGCGGGGCCGGTCCGGGCGCGAGCCCGGAGCCGGGGATCTCTATGCGGCGCATTTTCTGGGCCCGACGGGCGCAGCCCAGTTGATGGATGCCATGGAGCGTCGACCCGGAGCCAGTGCAGTTGCGCTGTTCCCCGAGGCAGCTGCGGCCAACCGGTCCATCTTCTACCGCGACGGTCGGCCCGCGACCGTGGCCGAGGTGCACGCCAACCTGCAGCGCAGCGCCGGAGAAGGCGCACCCGCCTCGTCGGCGGGTTCCCTGCCCGGGGGCGTGGATCTGAGCCAGCGAGACCAGATGCTTGCGGCGCGGCTTGATCGCCTGAAGCAGGACCAGAGCCTTTTGGCTCTGCTGATGGGGCAGGACGGCGACGGCAAGGATGGCGGCTTTGGTGGTGTTTTCGCGCCGGAAGCAAGCCGGAGCATTTGATCGCGAGTCCCGCGATGGTGAACCGTCCGTTAAGGATGTCAGGTCGATGCTGGCTGACGAATCCTGGACCCGCTGATGACCGCCTACCGCGCCCTCCTGACCGAGACCGATATTCGCCGCCTGATGAAGGCGAACGATGCGGATGAGCGGGCCGCCGCCGCCCATAAGCTTTGCCGCAGCATGGACAAGGCTGAGCTGCAAGGCGAGGATCGCGCGTCAGCGCAGAAAATCCTTCGAATCCTGGCTCAGGATGCCGCTGAACTCGTCCGGCGCGCCATGGCGGTGACGCTCAAGTCGTCTGATCTGATTCCGCGTGATCTGGCCCGCAAGCTGGCGGCCGATGTCGACAGCGTCGCACTTCCTGTGATTGGTTTTTCACCGGCCTTTTCGGACGAGGACCTGATCGAGATCGTCTGGGCGGGAGTCCCGCTGCGTCAGGTGGCGGTGGCCGGTCGGCCTGGAGTTGGCCGCGATGTAGCGAAAGCCCTGGCCGAAGTCGGTTGCGAGCAGGCCGTACGAATGCTCGCGGCCAATGACAACGCCGACGTGGCAGAATCGGCCCTGGGACGCTGTATCGACCGCTTCGGTGGCTCACCAGAAGTTATCGCGGCCCTGGCCTATCGTCAGGTGTTGCCCTTGTCCGTAACGGAAAGGCTGGTGGAGCTGGCCTCAGAATCGGTTCGCGAGCATCTGGTCACCCGACACGCGGTGGCGCCTGAGACCGCGATCCGGCTTGCCGCCTTCGCTCGCGAGCGCGCCACGGTCGATCTGGTGGACCAGGCTTCGAACCATGGGGATCTGCCGAAATTCGTGGCCGGTCTGAACGCTCGCCGTGTCCTGACAGCTTCGCTGCTCCTCAGGGCAGTGGCGCGGGGTCAAATGGCCTTGTTCGAGCATGGGGTGGCGGAGCTGGCAGGTACACCGCATGCCCGGGCCTGGTTGATGATCCATGATGCCGGCCCCCTGGGGCTGAAGGCAATCTATGATCGGGCCGGGCTGCCGCCGCGCCTTTTCCAGGCCTATCGCGCCGGAGTGGACACGTGGCGAGCACTGCAGGCAGAAGGTGCGGACACCTCGGGAGACGGTTTCCGTCATCAGATGCTGGAGCGGTTCCTGACCCAGCGCCCGAACGCATCTCGGGAGGATCTGGCCTACCTGATGGAGCGGCTGGATCAAGATCCCCTGGCCGAAAAGACCAAGGGCAGCGTTGCCGCCTGAAAGCAGGACACCTGCCCTTTTGCGGGCGTCGGCGTCGACTTGAGCCGGGCAGCGGCTCTCAGTTCAGGTGCTCTGTAACCCTTGCTTCCAGCGTCTCGGCCAGCATTTTGCCGGTCGGGTGATCATCGGTCTTGATCTCATCGCGAACGACGGCCTTGATGGCGTCAATATGGGCGTCGATCAGTACCATTGGGGCCGCCATGCGCTTGGCCGGATCGTCCATCATCTTGCAAAGGGAGCCCGCAAGGCGCGTTACCAGCGGGTACTGGTAGGTGCTGCCGAGGCCCTTAAGGTCATGGGCGCGGAAATAGAGGACTTCGGCCGTGGCGGTGTTGTAACCAGAGTCACGAATGCCAGCCCGGGCGCTGTCCAGCTTCTCGAGCTCGTCTTGCAGCCACTGCCCAAACTGGGACGACATCGCCTGCAGGGCCTGCTCGGCCTTGGCGATTGCCCCGGCATCAATACCCCCGAAGCTTCCACCGACCTTCATACGGAGGGTATTGGGCGGGCGAATGACCTGGGCCGGATTGCTCACGACTGACTCCTGCGGACGAACTGTGTTCAGTCTTGCAACCACGTCATTAAGAAGCGGTGCATGGTCGTCAGGACGCGAACTGCTCCGCGAGGACCCGTTCCTCGAAAGAACGTCCTGCGTCGAAGAGCATCGTCAGGGCGATGTCACGACGCTCCCACACCTCGACCCGGGCGACGCGTCGGATCTCGAGGTCGTCAGCGGTGGCGCTGACAGGCCGCTTTTCGGACTCCAGCACCTCGAAACATACTTTCGATTGATGCGGCAGCAGGGCCCCCCGCCAACGCCGGGGACGGAAGGCGCTGATCGGGGTCAGTGCCAGCACCCGGGAGTCGAGAGGAATGATTGGTCCGTGCGCCGAAAGATTGTATGCAGTCGATCCTGCCGCTGTGGCAAGCAGGCATCCGTCGCAGGACAGCTCATCAAGCCGCACGCGACCGTCAACGATAATACGCAGTTTGGCGCTCTGTCGGGTCTGGCGAAGGAGCGAGACCTCATTGATCGCCAGGCCACTGTGGGTCTGCCCGGCTTCAGTCCATGCGTCCATCTGCAGAGGATGGATCACCGCGCGCCCGGCCCCGGCCAGCCGCTCGATGAGGCCTTCTTCCTCGAAATCGTTCATCAGGAAGCCGACCGAGCCCCGGTTCATGCCGAACACCGGGGTTCGCAGATCCATGACTGTGTGCAATGTCTCCAGCATGAAGCCGTCACCGCCCAACGCCACAATAACGTCGGCGTCGATGCGATCAATCGAGCCATATCGGGCAATCAGTCGGTCACGCGCCGCCTGGGCCTCGGGTCGATCCGAGGCGACGAAGGCGATGCGGATAGAGGCCGGCGCTGGTTCAGTCACGAAACCACGCAAACTGACACTGGCGACGAAGTCAAACGACGTTTCGCTGTTCGACCTGAATGGCAGCGATCAAGGCCTTGAAAGCCCGGGCGGCAGAACCTGGTGACAGGGCACCCCGCAGCCAGAAAGGCTCGCCTTGGTCGCCGGGCAGGAATTCGTTGAACTTGCGCAATTCGGCCAGCAACGTCGGGAATACCGCCCGATCGATCCCGACTGCGGTGCAAGCATAGTAGAGGGCTTCCGGCGACGGTGCCGAAAGTGCCCCGCGAACCTGATCATCCGTAAAGCCGCCCAACGCTGACAGACCATGCGCAAAAAGGCTCAACCGCTTTTCACGGACCGCCCGGATCAGGAGACCGGCCCGCAACTGCCCGGCCGCCTGCAGTTTGTTGATCAGTCGCCGCTCCATCTCATCGCGCTCTCCCTGATCGACGGAGGTCCTTGCAGGAGCGGTCGGACGCACGATGCCCTCTACGGCCGCATGGACGGCAGTTCCGAAGGCCTGCTCATCAACGTTGAACCGTGCAGCGATCGATTGACGCAAGGCCGTCCCGACCCACTGGTACATCTGCTCTGCCAGCGCTTCAGTCAGCAGAGGATGGCGGGTCAGGGGACCGCGCAGAGCAGCGATTCGACGCGAGTGTTCAACCAGCCGCCGCACGCCCTCAACGCTGATACCGGCTGAATGATTGGTCGACAGGGCCGTGAGCACAGCGGGCTCGGCCTGGTCGATGACGGCGTCCGCCACCCGACCGCTGATCCCCGGGCGGCGCGCGACAGCGATCTGATGTTCCAGCGACGCCTCGATCAGCACGCGCAACAGGTCATCATCCTGCAGGATGGGGCTGCACTCGAGGATTGGCCGGGCGATTTCGATCTCGTCCAGCGCCAGAAGGTTGACCAGCGCGGCGGGAGCCCATTCCGCATGGGCGAGGCTTTCCGACAGCGCCTTTCTCACTTCCCGCTCGGCCCGCCGGGCAAGTGTGAGGAATATCTCGCCGAGGACGGGTGACACTTCTTCAGATGGAGGACAGGATTCACAGAGCGCTGCAACGCCCAAAAGGAGGCGCTGGCGGGCTTCGGTGCTGGAACTCCGTGCCAAAGCCAGTAGCTCGCCCGGCCGCGGCGCGGCATCTGTGTTGCGACTGGCGGACACGGGCTGAACGAGTACCACGAGCGTCTCCGACTTGCCGGGAATGATCCAGCACGATTTCAACTAGGCCGGGCCCCACTAAGACGCGGTTAACGGAAGCTGAATCTTGACGTCGGCTCCGCACGGCGCGACCGTACGCGGAGAAGTAGCAAGAGGGACCGGGACATGGCTGATCGTGCGTCTGTTTCATTGAAAACCACTGTGTCCGAGGCGGAATGGTCCGCCCGTGTAGAATTGGCGGCCCTCTACCGCCTTGTTGCGCTGCATGGGTGGGACGACATGATCTTCACCCACATCTCGGCCCGTGTGCCCGGGCCGGAGCACCATTTTCTGATCAACCCCTATGGCTGGTATTTCGAGGAGATGACCGCCTCCTGCCTGGTCAAGGTCGACCTGGAGGGCAATGTCGTTCAGGACACAACCAGCTTCATCAATCCGGCCGGTTTCACCATCCATTCGGCTATTCATGGAGCGCGCGAGGACGCGCATTACGTCATCCACCTTCACACAGTGGCCGGTGTCGGCGTAGCGGCACAGAAGGAAGGCTTGCTGCCGATTGGCCAGAACGCCTGCCTGCTCCAGCATCAGGTCGCCTACCATGGCTATGAGGGCCTGGCGCTGAACCATGAAGAACGCGAACGACTGGTGGAGGATCTGGGGGACAAGCCTCTCATGTTGTTGCGCAACCACGGTACGCTCGCGGTTGGCCAGACGGCCGCGGCAGCCTGGATCGGGATGTTTTTCCTCGAGCGGGCCTGTGCTCAGCAGGTAGCGGCCCTGTCCGGCGGGCGGGAGCATGTACTTTTTGCGCCTGAGGCCGCCCAGGCTGAAACGAAGGAACAGGGTCGGGGAATCGGTTTTGTCGCTGCCCTGGCCTGGCCGGGTGCCTTGCGTATGCTGGACCGGAAATCGCCGGGCTATGCCGTGTGAGATGGACCGGCGGACTTCTGGCCACGATGGCCTTGATGGCGGTCGCCGGGCCCTCGATCGCCGGACCCTGGACCCAGCAGCAGGGCCGGGGGCAATGGATCGTCAAGTTCGAGGACATGCGGGCCGATCGCGGCTTCGATCCTGACGGGGCGCTGGCCGACCTGCCGGCCGAACGGCGGGACACAGGCCTGGGCGTGTTCGCCCAGTACGGCGTCACCGACAGACTGACCTTGCAGGTCAAGGGCGACTGGCAGTCGGGCGAGGACGCCTTCATCGACTATGACGGTCGGGGACCGCTCGAGATCGGCATGAGCTGGCAGGTTTGGCGTGACGAACGTGCTGCGGTCAGCGTGTATGCCGGTTATGCGGATGGCGGCGAGGGGCGCAACGCTGGCTATGCGCCCCCCGGTGTCGGCGATAGCGACTGGGAAGTCCGTGCCGCCGTCGGTCGCTCATTCGGCGGTGCGTTCGTCGATCTGCAGGCCGCGCGAAGGATGCGGGAGGGGCTCTCGGACGAGACCCGTGTTGACGCCACGGCGGGCGTACATGTCAGCGAGGACTGGATGTTGCTCGCCCAGGCATTCGGTGGACAGGCTGATGACGACGGCGCTCGCTGGCTTTCGCTCGAGGCGTCCATTGTCCGTGACTTCGACGACTGGAGCCTTCAGGCTGGTTGGCGACAGGCTGTTGCAGGCCGTGAAACACCGGCGAGCGGCGGCCCGGTCATCGCCCTCTGGCGGCGCTTCTGACCGCGATATCGCGGCTCACCTTCTGGCGACGGAAACAGCAACGGCTTCCGTTACAGGTTCTGTAGTTGCGTCGACCGCGTGAACCGCTAAGTCGGCTCTTTCCTCCACCAGAGAGCCCAAAGCGTGATCAAACGCCATTTCTTCCTCGTCGCCGCGATTGTGCTGCTGGGCCTGATGATCGTGGCTGTCGTCCTCAGGATGGCCCCGTCCGGTGATGAAAAATCCGGCGGCGGCCCGGGTGGAGGGGGCGGCGCTGGCGGTGGACGCGGTCAAGCCGTCTCGGAGGCGGTCATCGCCACCCGGTCTTTCACCGATGAAATCCGGGTTCTGGGCGTGGCGCGCGGCCGGCGCTCGGTCAACATCACTTCCTCGACCAGCGAGTTGATCACACGTGTCCTTTTCACCGACGGCCAGAGGGTGGCTGCCGGCGCGCCGCTCGTCGAGCTCCAGGCGCGCGAGGAAGATGCGGGCATCATTGAGGCGCGGGCCCAGGTGGCCCAGGCACAGCGGCAATTCGATCGCTACAAGACCCTGGCCGATCGCGGTATTGCCCCTCGAGTGACTGTCGAGGACGCTGAAACGGCGCTGGCGACAGCACAAGCCTCACTGACAGCGGCCC
>CANMXH010000043.1 GCA_947501315.1 Caulobacteraceae bacterium
ACCGGCATCGATGGTGCCGGCGAGAAGGCCAAATGGGACGGCGAGACCTCGCTGATGACCAAGGCTGAAATGAACCTTCGTGCCCGTGGCCTGGCCCCGCGCGTCGAAGTGACCGAAGCCGAGCCGGTCAAGGCCACCGCGAGGAAGGCTCCGGCCAAGAAGGCGGCACCCAAGGCCAAGCCCGACTCCACCGAAGAAGCGTAAGAACAGTCAGAGACAGGGAGCAGACCTATGGCTCACAAGAAATCCGGTGGTTCGTCGCGTAACGGTCGCGACTCTCACTCCAAGCGCCTCGGCGTGAAGAAGTTCGGCGGCGAGAACGTCCTCGCCGGCAACATCCTCGTGCGCCAGCGCGGCACCACCTTCCACCCGGGTGACAACGTCGGCCTCGGCCGCGACCACACCCTTTTCGCGACCGCCCATGGCGCCGTGAAATTCACCCGGAAGGCCAACGGCCGTTGTTACGTATCGATTCTTCCGGCCAACGACACCGCCGAACAGGCCATGGCGGCCGAGTAGCGCGAACGGAAGATCATCCGGATCGCGCAAGGCTCAACAGCCGCGATCCGGACCAAGGGACAAGTTTCCGCGGGGAGTCTGGATCACCAGGCTCCCCGTTTGCGTTACCCCGCCTCGAAGCCGCCCGAGCCCTCCAAGGAGGCGGCATATCGAACGAGGCTTGCGTCTGATGTGCCTGATTGAACCCTCTGCCGTCGTCGAGACACGGCGCCTGGTCCTGCGTGCGCCGGGGTCGCAGGATGTCGCCCGCCTCGCCGCCTTTGCCAATGATCCGGCGATTGCGCGTATGACCCTGCGCATGCCGCACCCCTATGGTGTCGCGGACGCCGAGGAGTTTGTGTTGAAGGTGGCGGTCCAGGACCCCGCCCGGGCCCGCACCTTCCTGATTGAACATGAAGACCATGGCCCCGTCGGCGTGATCGGCCTGTTCGAGGACGGCGATCCGGCACCCGAGGTCGGCTACTGGATTGCCCGTCCCTTCTGGGGCCGCGGCCTTGCCACCGAGGCCCTGCAGGGGGCGACGGCCTGGGCGGGCCGGTCGTGGAAGCGCCGCGCCCTGATGGCGGGGCATTTCAGCGACAATCCGGCCTCCGGCCGGGTGCTGGAAAAGGCCGGCTTTCTCTACACCGGGGAAGTGCGCAGGGGGTTCAGCCGGGCGCGCTGTGCCGACACCGACACCCGCCGCATGGTCTGGCTGGCCTGATCGGCGGATGTCATTTGATATGGCCCCCGATCACCCGCCATTCCAGTCAGCGACCGGCGGTGATGTCCAGTGGCAAGCCCGGGCGGGCGCGACGGAGGCAGGACCGGAGGCGGTCCGGCTAGCCGAACAGGGTCGGTCCGAAGACGGCGGCCATGGCGATGGCACCGCCGGCCACGGCGACGATCGCCCCGGCGATGAAGGCTGCCCAGGTCCGGGCGGCCCGTTGGCGTCGCAGGCCGCTGGTCCTGACGGACCGTACCATCACGCCGGGCTTGGGGCCGAAAACCTCCGATCCCGAGATATTGTGCTGGGACATATACGCGCTCCCTGGTCCACCACCCGTTGCGGGTCGCGGCCACCGAAGCGGGTCGGACAAGGCCAAACAATGGCGAACGGCGGTTATGCACCGATCCGTGATCAAAAGAGCGATCCTGGATCCCGTTCTGTCGCGCAATGAGAACGCGCCCTGCCTGGGCGCGTCAGCCGCAATAGATCAGGCGGCCGGTATAGGCGCGGTAGTAGCCGGTGCGCGGGTCGTAGGACCGGAAATGGGCGCGACACCAGTCGGCGCGTGATCCATATCCGCCGGCATAGCCATGGCTGTAGACCACGCCGCTGCCCGGATAGACGTGATCAGGGCGGCCATAGGCCCCGTGCCAGGTCGTCGAGCCCCGGGCATGGCCATGGTTCCAGGCCGCGCCATAGCCCCGTTGATTCGCGTAACCGGACGGCCCGCGACCGGAACCGTCGTGGCTGTCGCCGTGAGGTTGGTGATCGTTGCGCCATGCCTGCAGGCTGGCCTGACGGCGCTGGTCGCGCCAGCCGGCACCGCAGTCATCCCGGTTTGCGTCCTGAAACCGGTCGCAGCGGAAATCGCCCGGCCGGTCCAGCTGGCCGCGCCAGTCGAAAGTCGACGGAACGGCGTTGGAGCGACGGATGCCGTGGCCGCCCTCGTAGGGTCGTTCGCCGTATCCGACCGGGTCGAGGCTGAAGTGTTCGCCACTCCGATAGCCCGGGTCATGGGTTCCGCCCCACGACTGGGCGACGGCCGGTGCGGCGGACAGGCTCAGTCCGGTGATGGCGACAAGGGCGAGACGGATCATGGTTAACGCTCCGAAGCGGCCGGAAACGCGGCCTGAATGACAACAGGAACAGGCAGGCGAAACGCTTAAAGTGTGACGGACACGCGTCCGCCGCGGGTTACGATACGGCGCATCAGAACGATGCGGTCTCCCCCGGCGCTGACCGGGCTGATGATGAACCATGCCCCGTCCGGGAGTCCCGAGAATTCGAACCGGCCATTCTGGCAGGTCGTTGAGCGGACGAAGGAGCGATAGTCGGCACTGGGGTTCTCCACGGTCCGCGTCCGCACCACCGCTTCCGGAACCGCGGCGCGGTCGGTCGATCCGTACAGGGTCTGGAACCGGGCGCGGGTATAGGGGGTGTAGGGCGTGAGCGCGACCGAGCCCGTACAGGTGAAGGCCTGGCCGTCGCGGCTGAAGGCGACGCGCCCGTCGATGGACCCGCGTCCCGATCCCGCCGACCAGGTGAAATCTTCTGCGCGGAAGGCTGAAGCGGCGGCCCCGCCGGTTGCGGAATCGCCCGCGGGAACTGTCGCACAGCCCGCGAGGGCGGCACCGAGCGCAGCGACAAGGAACAGGTGGCGGGCAGACATGCAGGCTCTCTCCGTCGAGGGTGCGGGTCGAACGTCCCGATCAGACGCTAAACGCCGCCATAAGGTCAAGGTTGCGGCGCGTCGGGCTGTGGGCCAAAAGCGCGCATCAACCCGGCGCAGACCGGGTATAGGGAGCGTCCATGACAGTCACGTTTGACGACATTCTGGCGGCCCGGGACCGCATTGCCGGCCAGGTGGACCGGACGCCGGTGCGCTATTCCCGCCGCCTGTCGCAACTGACCGGTGCCGAGGTTCGGGTCAAGTTCGACAACCTGCATTTCACCGGCAGCTTCAAGGAGCGCGGAGCCCTGAACCGGCTGCTCCAGCTGACGCCGGACGAGCGTCGGCGGGGCGTTGTGGCAGCCAGCGCCGGCAACCACGCCCAGGCCCTGGCCTATCACGGCGCCCGGCTGGGCGTGCCGGTGACCATCGTCATGCCCGAGGGCACGCCCTTCACCAAGGCCGACGGCACCCGGGCGCACGGCGCGACCGTGGTGATCAAGGGGCTCGACTTCTCCGGCTCGACCGAGGAGGCGCACCGGCTGCGCGACGAGGAAGGCTTTGTCTTTGTTTCCGCCTTTGATGATGAGGGGATCGTCACGGGCCAGGGGGTCTGCGCCGTCGAATTCCTGGAGGATGCGCCGGACCTCGACGTCCTGATCATCCCCATCGGCGGCGGCGGACTGATCGCCGGCTGTTCGGTGGCCGCGAAGGCGATGAAGCCGGACATCCGCATCTTTGGCGTCGAGGCGGCCATGTATGCCTCGTTCAGTGCCAGAAGACGCGGCGAGGCCCCGAAATGCGGTGGCCAGACGATCGCCGAGGGGATCGCCATCAAGGCCGTGGGCGACATCCCCTTCGCCATCGCCGATCCACTGGTCGAGGACGTCCTTGTCTGCCAGGAGGCCGATTTCGAGACGGCGGTGGCCTACTATGCCACCCTTGAGAAGACGGTGGCCGAGGGAGCCGGTGCCGGCGGCCTCGCTGCCTTGCTGGCCTATCCCGACAAATTCCGGGGCATGAAGGTCGGGCTGGTGCTTTGTGGCGGAAACATCGACGCGCGCATGCTGGCCGTCGTGCTCAATCGCGAACTGGTGCGCGAAAAGAAGATGATCGTCTATCGCATCCTGGGCGACGACCGCCCCGGCATGCTGTCCAGGATGAGCGCCGTGATCGGCGGTCTCGGCGGCAATATCATCGACGTGGTGCACAACCGGCTGGCGCTGGACGTGCCGGCCAAGGGCGCGGAGTTCGACATCATGGTCGAGACGCGCGGCGAGGCCCACGCCATCGAAATCAGACATGCACTGGAAGAGGCGGGATATGAATTACGGATGGGTTAGGCGCGCATCGGCGCTGGCGATGGTCGCGGTCCTGGCGGGGCCGCTGGCCGCCTGTGATCGCGGAACGGCGGCCCCGGACGAGACGGCGGCGCAGAATCTGCGCGCAGCCGAATTCTTCCTGACGTCCAATGCCCGGATTGAGGGCGTGAAGACCCTGCCGTCGGGCGTCCAGTACAAGGTCGTCCAGTCGGGCCCGCCCGGTGGCGAGCACCCGGACCGTAACGATCTGGTCCGCGTTGACTATGAGGGCACCCTGACGGACGGAACGGTGTTTGACAGCTCGTTCCAGAACGGCCAGCCGGCGGTGTTCACGGTCAGTGACGTCGTACCCGGCTGGACGGAAATCCTGCAGCAGATGCGGGTCGGCGACGAGTGGATCATCTATCTGCCCCCGGCGCTTGGCTACGGTGAACAGGGCCGTCCGGGCATCCCGCCCAATTCGGTCATGGTGTTCCGGCTCAAGCTGCTGGCCATTGCGCGCACCCCGGGCGGCGAGCGCGGCGGGGCCATAGCTGAAGGTTAGGAGGCCGGGACGGTCTCTCTGAGCCGCCCCACCGCCCAAAGCGCCGCGTCACGCACCACGGCGTCCGGATCGTCCAGCAGCCGCTCCGCCGCGGGGATGAGCCCCGTGTCCGCGCTGTTGCCGATCGCATAGAGGACATTGCGCACGAAGCGGTGGCGGCCGATCCGCTTGACGGGGCTCTTCGCGAACAGGGCACGGAAGGCCGCGTCGTCGAGGGCGGCGAGGTCGGCCAGCCGGGGCGAGACCAGGGCCGCACGCGCCTGCACCCGCGATTCCCGTGAGGCTGTGGCGAATTTGTTCCATGGACAGACGGCCAGACAGTCGTCGCAGCCATAGATGCGGTTGCCCGTCGCCACCCTGAACGCTTCCGGCCATGGCCCGGCGAACTCGATGGTCAGATAGGACAGGCAGCGGCGTGCATCGAGCTGGAAAGGGGCCGGAAAGGCCTGCGTCGGGCAGATGTCCAGACAGGCTGTGCAGGTGCCGCAATGCTCGCCCTCGGGCGGATCCGGCTCGAGCGCGGCAGCTGTCAATATCACGCCGAGAAACAACCAGTTGCCGTGGGTGCGGCTCAGCAGATTGGTGTGTTTGCCCTGCCAGCCGAGGCCGGCGCGCTGGGCCAGCGGCTTTTCCATCAGCGGGGCGGTGTCGACGAAGACCTTGACGTCCTCGCCTGTGCGGGCGGCGATCTGGCCCGCCAGGGTCTTGAGGCGACCCTTGATGACCTCGTGATAGTCATCGCCCCGGGCGTAGACCGAGATATAGCCGGCCGAGCGGTCAGCCATTTCGGGCAGGGGGTCGTGCTCGGGGCCGTAGTTGAGGCCAAGCACCACGGCGGTCCGGGCCTTGTCCCACATGGCGGTGGGATGGGCGCGGCGCTCCAGCGTCGTCTCCATCCAGCCCATCTCGCCGTGCCGCCCCGCCTCGACGAAATGTGCCAGCCGTTCGCCCGCACTCCACGGCTCGGTCGCGGAGGCAAAGCGGCAGACGTCGAAGCCCAGGGCGGCAGCGCTCTGACGGAGGATATCGCGGGGGTCGGCCAGCATGGCCTTGTTTCCCACACCACCCCGTCCGGTGAAATCAGAAATCCAGATCGGCGTACCAGGCCGAGGCGGTGACGCCCGGAAAGCGGTCGGCCAGCAGGGGCCGGAAGCAGGGGCGCGACTTCAGCTTCATGTACCAGGTCTTCAGGCCCGGATACGACACCCAGGAGATCTCGCCGAAATAGTCCAGCACCGAAAGATGGGCGGCGGCGACGATGTCGGCCTGGCTGATCCTGCGGCCGGCAAGGGCGTCGCGTTGGTTCAACAGCGCCTCCAGCATCGCCAGATGCGACCTGAGCGCCCCCCGCCCGGCGCGCAGGGCGCGAGCCTCGGGCGGACCGAGGCGCAGGAGCGGCTTTTCCATCCGCTCGTGCAGCAGGACGGCGTTGACCTCATCTGTAAACCGCCGGTCGAACCAGGCCAGCAGACGCCGCACCTCGGCCCGTTCAGCGGCATCGGCGGGCAGCAGCAGGGGTTCGGCCGTCCGCTCCTCCAGCCAGCCGAGGATGGCTGCGGGTTCGCAAAGGGTCAGGGCGCGTCCATTGTCTTCGCTGATCCGGAGCACCGGGGGCATGCCCGACGGGTTCAGCGGCGCCAGCGGGCAGTCGTCTTCCCACGGGCGGACGGGGGTCTCGGAGAATTCGATCCTTGCCTCGCCCAGCGCCAGTCGGACGGCGCGCGAGCCGGGATCGAAGGCAAAATGGTAGAGGACGAAGCTCGACATGGGTCCGTCTTGCACGCGAGGGCGTTAAGTCCGCGTTAGCTGTCTTGCTTGTTCAGCCTGTCGGACTTTGCCTCAGTCGAGGTCGGGCTGTTCCTTTTCGCCGAAAGCACCGCCATGGGATTCGGCCCGGCCGCGCGGGTCCGGGTGGATCAGGACGTCCGCGCGCGGAAAGACCGCCAGCAGCCGGTTCTCGGCTTCCACGACAATGGCGTGGGCGGCATCCAGGGTCAGGGTCGGCTCAAGGTCGATGTGCATCTGGATCATCATCGACGCGCCGGCCATCCGTGTACGCAGCTGGTGTACGCCCGAGATGCGGGGATCCGCCAGGACGGCGGTAGTGATGGCGATGCGGTCGGCGTCGGGTACCGCCCGGTCAACCAGATGGTCGGACGCGGTTCTCAGGACGGCCAGTGCCCCCCAGAACAGCCAGACCGCGACGACCAGGCCCGCTGCCGCATCAAGACCGGGCGCGGCCAGGAAGGAGCCGGAGATCACGCCGATCAGGACCACACCATTGGCCGCCAGGTCGCCGGCGTAATGGGCGCGATCGGCGGCGACCGCCATCGAGCCGCTCTGGCGCATGGCACGGCCCTGCATCCAGACGAGCCATCCCGTCAGGGCGATCGAGATCAGTATGACCAGAACGCCCGAATAGCCGGAGACGACAGGCCGGGGGTCGAGCATGCGCTGGACGGCTTCCCAGCCGATGAAAAGGGCTGAGGCGAAGACCAGACCGGCCTGAACCAGCGCGGCCAGGGCCTCGCCCTTTCCATGACCGTAGCGGTGGTCCTCGTCGGACGGCATGGCGGCCCAGCGCACGGCAAAGAACACCCCGAGGGACGCCAGCAGATCCAGCGCAGAATCAGCCAGCGAGGCCAGGATCGATACCGAGCCGGAGGCCCCGAGGGCAAAGGCCTTGAGAACGATCAGCAACACCGCGACACCCACGGACAGGCGGGTAACGGCGCGGGTCGCGGCATGACCCTCGGCGTGGATATCGATGGGTGAGGCGGCGGACGTCATGGCCGCCTTGTCGCGGAAAGCCCGTCCCGTGCCAAGGCCGGTCTGTCAAGACTGTTAGGGGGATCGTCACGAAACGGCCTCATGCTGGCGTTCCGATAGGGGACGGAGCCTTGGGCTCCCCGCGGAGGTTGCGACTTGGAGCGTGTCGACCCGGCCATGGAAGCCGTCCGCTGGATTGGACGTTGCGAGGCGCTGGCCCGGCTCGGGGTCAAGACCCAGACCCTCTATGCCTATGTCAGCCGTGGCCGGATCGCGGCCAGACCGGACCCGTCAGATCCGCGGCGCAGCCTCTATGCCGTTCAGGATATCGCCCGTCTGAACGGCGAAATCGTTGATGATGAGGTGCAGGCAGCACAGCGCCGCATCCCCCGGATGGCCAGTCGGGGCGAGGCCGAGGTCTCATCGTCCCTGACGGTGATCGACGGCGGGCGGCTGTTCTATCGTGGGCTGGATGCTGTCCAGCTGGCCGAGACGGCGACGCTGGAAGACGTGGCCCGGCGGCTTTGGGACGCCCGATCTGCCAACCCTTTCGCCGAAATCCGGCCGCGCGTTGGTGCCGTGGGCGGCGGGTCGATCCGGGCGCGGTTGTTTGCCGCCCTCGCGCGCCGCGCCGAGGAGGACGCCGATCCCAAGGTGCGCACCGTCGAGGACCTGCGGCTGGAATGCGCCCGGGTACTGGACGAGGCGGTGGATGCCGCAGCCGGCTCGGGGCCCCGCCTGTTCCTGCACCAGCGGCTGGCCCGGTCCTGGAAGACGCCGGACCGCGACGCCCACCTGATCCGTCGCGCTCTTGTGTTGTCAGCGGACCACGAGATGAACGCCTCGGTACTGGCGACCCGGGCGGCGGTCAGCGGCGGCGCTGCCCCCGCTGCAGCAGCCTTCTCCGGACTGTTGACCCTGAGCGGGTCCGAGGCGATGGCCGAGCTGGTACGGGCATCGGATTGGGTGGTGGCTGTGCGCCGCCAGGCCACGGACGCCGCGCGTCGGGCCCATGCCGCCGGAGGACTGGCCGGTTTCGGCAGCGCTGACTACCCCGCCGGCGATCCACGCGCCGTCGCGCTGATCAGCGCGGCGGATCTGCCGTCTGACCTGTCCCGCGCCGTGCAGGAGGGCGAAGCTGCCACCGGGCAGCCGGCCAATTTCGGCCTGGCGCTGGCGGTCATCGCCCGTCGCCTCGAACTGCCCCGCGACGCCGCCCGGGACCTGCTGCTGCTGGGCCGTCTGGCCGGCTTGCTGGGTCATGCGCTGGATCAGGCGACGAATGGCTCGCCTATCAGGGCGCGGCTGCGCTATGTGGGACCCGAACCGGGCGCGCATTGACGGCCCTTGGACATCGGGGGCGTGCGTGGCGGACTGGATTGCGGCAATCATTCTCGGGCTCGTCGAGGGGCTGACGGAGTTCATTCCGGTATCGTCGACCGGCCATCTGCTGCTGGCCAAGGAAGCCCTCGGCCTGCCCAATACGCCCTGGGACACCTTCATCGTGATGATCCAGCTGGGCGCGATCCTGGCCGTGGTCGCCGTATATTTCGCCAGGCTGTGGAAGGTGTTGCTGGGTTTGCCGGGCAAGGATCCCGCCGCGCGGCGGTTCGCCATTTCCGTCCTTCTGGCCTTCTTCCCTTCGGCGCTGCTGGGCCTGCTGTTTCACGACTTCATCAAGGACGTGCTTTTCAACACCACGATCGTCTGCGTGACGCTGATTGTCGGCGGGATCGCCCTGATCGTGCTGGAACGCTGGTCCGATGCCGGCACCATGGGTCTGAGACGCGTGGTCAGGGACGGGGTCGAGACCCTCGAACAGCGCGACCTGGCCGAGGACTCCATGAAGCTGTCATGGAAGACGGCGCTGGGCATCGGCCTGTGGCAATGTCTGTCGATCATTCCGGGCGTATCGCGCAGCGGCGCGACGATCGTCGGGGGCCTGCTGCTGGGTGTCGACAAGAAGGCCGCCGCAGAGTTTTCGTTCTTTCTGGCCATTCCCACCATGGTCGGCGCGTTCGCCCTGGACTTCTGGGAGAGTCGCGAGATGATCACGAACGACGTCGCCGGCCTGATCGGGATCGGCTTCGTGGTATCCTTCATCAGCGGCCTGTTTGTCGTCCGCTTCCTGGTGGATTTCGTCGGCCGCTTCGGTTTCGCCCCTTTCTCGGCCTGGCGCATCCTGGTCGGCACCGTCGGTCTGCTGGCGATCTGGCTCTACTGAGTGAGTCCGGCGCTGACGGTCGGCGTGCGGTGGCCGGGAAGCTCATCACAACCTACACAACGGAGGGCACAGCGGACACGACGGGACCGGGGATGCTTCCGGGTTCCTGTCGTCTTCCGCGCGACCTGAAACTGCGGCGTTCGCCGCATTTTTTCGATCGGCGGCAAGTGCGGGCCTGTCAGCCTCTCAGGACCCGTTGTGTCCGTCGTGACCCCGTTGTGTTCGTTGTGGTGAACCCCAGCGGTCAGCAGCGCAGGCCTCAGGCCTCAGGCGTCAGGTCGCCGGGGCTTCTGCGAACTGTCCGCCGCGCCGGTAGCGCCAGAGGTAGGACGGAGCGATGGCCTCGATGCCGGTCGGCTCGATGCCCAGCGCCGCCAGACCCTCGGCACCGTCGGCGACGACGTTGTCGCTCTCCAGCAGGGTCACCTGGTCGCGGGTCAGCACCGGGGCGATGCCGACCATGGTGGTCAGCTGGGCCATTGAGCCGATGGCGCGGGCTGCGAAGAAGGGCAGGGGAACCAGGACAAAGGCCCGATAGGTCTCGCGCCGGATCAGTTTCAGCACGTCCTCGAAGGTCATGACGGCCGGGCCGCCCAGTTCAAAGGTGCGGCCTGCCGCCTCGGGGGACACGGTCGCGCGGGCGATGGCCTCGGCCACATCGGCGACATAGACCGGCTGGAATTTCGTCTGGCCGCCGCCGATCAGCGGCAGGGCCGGGGCCATGGAGGCCAGGGCGGCGAAACGGTTCAGGAAGTCGTCACCGGCACCGAAGACGATCGACGGCCGGATCACCACGGCGTCCGGCTTGATCTCGCGCACCGCCATCTCGGCCGCGGCCTTGGACAGGGCGTAGTCAGAGCGGCTTTCCGGGCTGGCACCGATGGCCGAGACCTGGACCAGACGGCCGACACCACCGGCAGCGCAGGCCTCGGCGATGTTGCGCGAGGCGTCGACATGCAGGCTCTGGAAGGTGCGACGTCCGGATTCATACAGGATGCCGACCAGATTGATCGCAGCGTCCGCACCCCGCAGGGCCGCAGCAACTTCTTCCGGCCGGGTCACGTCGCAGCGGACCGACTGCAACTGGCCGACCGTGCCGGAGGTCTGCAGCTTCCAGGCGAGGTCGGGACGGCGGCAGGCGATGCGCACCCGCCAGCCGCGTTTGGCCAGCGCCTGCACCACCTGGCTGCCGACGAAACCGGAGCCGCCGAAGACGGTGACAAGGCCGGGGGCGACTTCGTTCATGACGGGCTCCAATGGGCGACGGTGCAAGGCGCAAGAGCCTCGACGCGCCGGGGATTAGACGATGGCCGCAGCCCTCGCAACGCAAAGGCCGCAAATCCCTGTTGACCGGCCCCGGACCCTGCCTTAAGGGTCCGCGCCTTCCGGACGAAACGTGTGCAAACGCAAGACGTCTGGGCCCAGGTGGCGGAATTGGTAGACGCGCTGGCTTCAGGTGCCAGTGATAGAAATGTCGTGGAGGTTCGAGTCCTCTCCTGGGCACCAGTATTCTGAACGGCGTCGCGCTTCGGTGCGGCGCCGTTTGTTTTTGGGCCATGGTTGCCTATCGCCTCGCGCGCGGCGCTCGGCTAGTTGAGGAGCCAGACTTCCGCGAGACTGTCCGCATGACGATCCATTTCCACGAAGGCGACCTGCCCGACGGCCTTGATCTCGGCCCCGAGGTCGCCATCGATTCCGAGACCATGGGGCTGCGCTTCCGGCGTGATCCCCTGTGTGTGGTGCAGCTGTCGGCGGGCGACGGCGACGCCCATGTCGTGCGCATGAACCGCCCGGGCTATGACTGCCCGAATCTCAAACGCCTGCTGACCGATCCGAAGGTGTTGAAGCTGTTCCATTTCGGCCGGTTCGACATCGGCATGTTCCAGCTGCATCTGGGGGTCGAGACCCGCCCCGTCTATTGCACCAAGATCGCCTCGAAACTGGCCCGCACCTACACCGACCGCCACGGCCTCAAGGATGTGGTGCGCGAACTGGTCGGGGTCGATCTGTCCAAGGCCCAGCAGTCCAGCGACTGGGGTGCAGACGAGCTTTCGCCTGCCCAGCTGGAATACGCCGCCTCCGACGTCCTCTATCTGCACGCCGCCAGGGTCCGGCTGGACGAGATGCTGGCGCGCGAGGGCCGGACCGAACTGGCCCGCCAGTGTTTCGACTTCCTGCCCACCCGCGCGGCGCTGGACCTGGCCGGCTGGGACGAGATGGACGTGTTCGCGCACAGCTGATGACTGATCCCGCCGACATCCATGCGCATCAGGACGAGGCCCGCGTCGCCGCGACAGCCCGGGCCTTCCGCGCGCGGTCGCGGCGGGTGCAGCTGCTGCGCCGGGTGCTGCCGGTAGCGATCATTCTGCTGGCCGGCGGCACGGTCGGCTGGATCGTGCTGCGCAGCGTCATGTCCGACGTCGAGCGCAAGGCCGGAACCAGCCGCGAGATCCGCCTTGATGCGCTGAGGTTCCACGGTCAGGACGCCGCGGGCCGCAGCTTCGTTATCGGCGCAGAGGGGGCCGTGCGCGATCCGGACACCGGCCGTTATCGCCTGATCGGCCCGGCGCTGCGGTTGAACCTCGGCGGCCGCAAGGTGACCACCCTGACCGCCGACGGCGGGGTCTATGACGAGGCCGGCAAGACGGTGACCATCGGCCCCAATGTCCGGATTTCCGACGGCGGCTCGGGCTTTACGCTGGTGACGCCCGAGGCGGTGGTCGACACCGCGACCGGCATTGTGAGCGGGAACCGGGGCGTTCAGGGCTCCGGCCCGCTTGGAACCATCAGCGCTTCGTCCTATGTGATCCGGGAGCAGGGCGGGCGCGTCGAGTTTCGGGGCTCCGGCGAGAACAAGATAAGCGGCACGATCAACGCCGGAGGGCCGACCCTATGAGCATGACCCGAACCCTGACCATCGCGGCGGCGGCGCTGGCGCTTCTGGCCCTGCCGACCATCGGCGGTGCCCAAACGACGCCCCAGACCGCGCCCCGGCTGGGCCAGGGGGCCGTCTCCTATGGGGCAGATGCCGGTGAAGCGACGCCGAACAGCCTGTCGCTGCGCGGCCGGGCCGAAGTCGTGCAGGGACAGAACCGCCTTCGCGCCGACGTCATCAGCGGTTCGGGCGTCAACAGTGAAATCGACCGCATCGAGGCCAGCGGCAACGTCTATTTCGTCACCCCGGAACAGACCATCCGGGGGGATCGGGCCGTCTTTACCCTGTCGGACAACGAAGTGGTCATGACCGGTGACGTCATCGTGACCCAGGGTGAGAATGTCATGACGGGCGGGCGGCTGACCTACAATACGGCGACCCGGGCAGTCACCATGGCGGGCGGAGCCGGATCAAACGGCGGCCGAATCCGTGGCGTCTTCTATCCTGAACGTAGCGGCAACTGAGCCCCGGCCCGGTCTGACCATTGGCGCGCAAGGAACTTTCAGCCCTCAATGTGATCGAGGCCCCGGCAACCCCGGCGGCCGAGCCCGCGCGCACGACCGGCCTGCGGGTCGATCACATCGCCCGCGCCTTTGGCCAGCGGCAGGTGGTGCGCGACGTCTCCCTTCATGTCGAGCGCGGTCAGGTCGCGGGCCTGCTGGGGCCGAACGGGGCCGGCAAGACCACCTGTTTCTACATGATCACCGGCCTGATCCCGCCCGACAGCGGCACCATCTGGCTGGATGGCGAGGACATCACAGCCCAGCCGATGTACCAGCGCGCCCGCATGGGTCTGGGCTATCTGGCGCAGGAGGCCTCGATCTTCCGTGGCATGACGGTCGAGCACAACGTCATGGCCGTGGTCGAACTGCACCATACCGGCCAGGCCGCCATTGCCGAGGAGACCAGCCGTCTGCTGGAAGAGCTGCGCATCGACCACCTGCGCCACGCCCCGGCCTCGGGCCTGTCGGGCGGCGAGCGGCGGCGCTGCGAGATCGCCCGGGCGCTCGCGGGCAAGCCCAGCTTCATGCTGCTGGATGAACCCTTCGCCGGCATCGATCCCCTGGCCATCGCCGACATCCGTCAGGTCATCCGCTATCTGGCCGGTCAGGGCATCGGCGTCCTGATCACCGACCACAATGTCCGCGAGACGCTGGAAATCATCGACCACGCCTCGATCATCTCGGGCGGGGCCGTGCTGTTCGAAGGCAAGGCCGAGGACGTGATCCGCGACCCGGAAGTGCGTCGGGTCTATCTGGGGGATATGTACGGCTGAGGCGGGAGGGCTTGCTCTTCCCTTGTCATCCCGGACGCCGCGAAGCGGCGATCC
>CANMXH010000044.1 GCA_947501315.1 Caulobacteraceae bacterium
CCGGCCGCCGTCAGCCGCTGGCGCAGGAAGCTGACCGGATGGCCCTTCAGTGACAGACGGATGGTCTGGTAGTCGCCGACCACCTCCTCGGACGCGGCCAGCAGCGGCAGGGCCTCGGGCGGGCGGGCGTCGGCCTCGTTCAGCCCCATGGCCTCGAACAGGGGCGCGGAGGACGCCGGAGCCGCGCCCCTGGCCGCCCAGACGCCCTGCCGCCGGGTCAGATCGAGCGAGCCGTAAGCGTCCGCCTCGGCCAGCCGGTCGAGCGCCGGGGGTGTCAGGGCGGCGCGGCGGCGCAGATCGTCCAGATCGGCGAAGGGGCCCTCCGCCCGCGCTGCCATGATCGCCTCGGCCCAGTCCCGGCGGAAGCCGTCGATGGACCGCATCCCCAGCCGCAGGGCGTGGCGGCGGCGGCGCGGGCGGGGCTCCAGGGCGGCGTCCCAGTCGCTGGCGTTCACATCGGGGTGCCGCACCTCGACGCCGTGCTCGCGGGCGTCGCGGACGATCTGGGCCGGGGCATAGAAGCCCATCGGCTGGCTGTTCAGCAGGCAGGCGGCGAAGACGTCCGGGTACAGCCATTTCACCCAGGCCGAGACATAGACCAGATGGGCGAAGGAACAGGCGTGGCTCTCGGGGAAGCCGTATTCGCCGAAGCCCTTGATCTGGTTGAAACAGTTCTGCGCGAATTCGGCGTCATAGCCGCGCGCGATCATCCGCCCGACCATCTTCTCCTCGAAATTGCCGATGGTGCCGTTGTGCCGGAAGGTGGCCATGGCGCGGCGCAGGCCGTTGGCCTCCTCGCCGGTGAACTCGGCCGCGACCATGGCGATCTTCATCGCCTGTTCCTGGAACAGGGGCACGCCCAGGGTCTTGCGCAGGACATTGGCCAGTTCGTCCGGATCGGCGGCCGAGCCCGGCATGGAGAAGCGGTAGCTGCCCGGACCGTGCCGCGCCTCATGGGTCCGCCGCTCCAGCCGCCGCTGCAGATAGGGGTGCACCATATTGCCCTGGATCGGGCCGGGCCGGACGATGGCGACCTGGACCACCAGATCGTAGAATTCCACCGGCCGCAGGCGCGGCAGCATCGACATCTGGGCCCGGCTCTCGACCTGGAAGACGCCCACCGAATCCGCCTTGCACAGCATGCGATAGACCCCGCGCCGCTCGACCGGCACGGCGGCGGTGTCGGGCAGGGGCCGGCCATAGGTGGTTTCGATCATGCGGAAGGCCCGCTTCATCGCCGTCAGCATGCCGAGCGCCAGCACATCGACCTTCATCAGCTTGAGGAAGTCGATGTCGTCCTTGTCCCATTCGATGAAGGTCCGGTCGGCCATGGCCGCATTGCCGACGGGTACGATCTCGATCAGCGGGCTCTGGCTGAGCACAAAGCCGCCGACGTGCTGGCTGAGATGGCGGGGGAACCGGATCAGTTCGGCGGTCAGTTCGAGGGCCAGTTTCATGCGGACGTCGTCGCGGCTCAGACCGGCGCGGTCGACATGTTCCTCCTTCACCCCGGCCCCCCCCGAGCCCCAGACGGTGTCGGCCATGCGGGCGGTGACGTCCTCGGTCAGGCCCAGGACCTTGCCCACGTCGCGGATCGCCGAGCGCGGGCGGTAGTGGATGATGGTCGCTACAATCCCCGCCCGGTCGCGGCCGTAGCGCTGATAGACATACTGCATCACCTGTTCACGCCGCTCGTGCTCGAAATCGACGTCGATGTCGGGCGGCTCTGACCGGTTGGCGGAGATGAACCGTTCGATCAGCACCTCCTGTCGGGTGGGGTCGACATTGGTGATGCCCAGACAGAAGCAGATCACCGAATTGGCCGCCGACCCCCGCCCCTGGCACAGGATGGGATCGGGCCGGGACCGGGCCCAGGCGACGATGTCGTGGACGGTCAGGAAATAGGGGGCATAGCGAAGCTCGCGGACCAGCCGGAGCTCCTTGAGGATGATCGCCCGGATCGCCTTCGGGACGCCGCCGGGCCAGCGCGACCGGGCCCCCTTCAGGGTCAGCCGGGCCAGCCAGCCCTGGGCGGAATAGCCCGGCGGGACCGGTTCGTCCGGGTACTGATAGCTGAGCTCGCGCAACGAAAAACTGCAGGCCCGCGCCACCGTCATGGTCCGCGCCAGCGCCGCCTCATGCCCCCGGAACAGTCGCGCCATCTGGGCCGGCGGCTTCAGGTGGCGCTCGGCATTGGCCTGCAGCCGTCGTCCCGCCCGGTCGATGGTGGTCCCCTCGCGGATGCAGGTCAGGACGTCCTGCAGCGTGCGTCGCCCGGGGTGATGATACAGGACCGCATTGGTTGCGATCATCGGTGCCCCGGTACGCTGGGCCATGGCGGCCAGCCGGTTAATCCGTGCACGGTCATCGCCGCGCCACAGGGGGGCCGCTGCCAGATACAGGTCGTCCGGCCAGCGCCTGCTCCAGGCCGCCAGCCGCGCCTCGAAGGCGGCATCGGGGCGCTCCGGCGCGGGGGCCAGGGCGATCATCCCCTCGCCCATGGCCAACGCCTGTTCGAAGGTCAGCCGCGTCTCGGCTTTTTCGATACGTGTCTCCTCCCCACGCAGTGGGGAGGGGGACTGCGAAGCGGTGGAGGGGTGGAGGAGAGGCGCACTGGGCCTCGACGACGGGTGACCTCCACCAGCCCCTCCACCATCCTTCGCCTGCGGCTCCGGATGGTCCCCCTCCCCCAAGGGGGAGGAGAAGGCCTCGCTCTTGCCCAGGGACAGCAGGCGGCACAGGCGACCGTAAGCGGCGCGGTCGCGGGGGAAGACGATGAGCTCGGTCCCGTCGGTGAAGCCCAGCCGCGAGCCGACGACCAGCGGGAGGTCGACGGCCTCCGCCCCCATCAGGGCCCGCACCATCCCTGCCAGCGTATTGCGGTCGGCCACCCCGACGGCGGCCAGGCCGAGGGATTTCGCCTGATGCATCAGCTCGGCGGGATGCGACGCCCCCTCCAGAAAGCTGAAATTGGTCACGGCCCCCAACTCGGCATACTCGCCGTCCCAGCCTGCTCCCTGGCCGCTCACGGCAGGACCCCGTGCATCCACCAGGAGGGGGGCCGTTCCTCCGGGTCGCCGGAATATTCGCGGCCATACAGCCCTTCGCGGAACAGCCAGTAGCGCCCGCCGGCGTCATCCTCGACACGGTAGTAGTCGCGGGTTCGTACCTGCCGGTCGTCGGGGCGGGGCCGCCACCATTCGGGCGACAGCCGCTCGGGGCCATCGGCGCGGGTCACCCGCCGCGACAGCCGGCGCCAGGTGAAACGGGCCGGGGCCCCGTCGGGCAGTTCGGCGATGGCCTCCACCGGCTCGGGCGGATCGAGCAGCAGGAGGGGCCGGCGGCCCGTGTCGTCATTCGCCGCCGTCGGCGACCGCCCCAGCGCCGGCCGCCAGCGCTCGGCCCGTTCGGGAATCCAGCTGTCGGTCGGCTCCGGTGTCAGCACCCGGTCCTCGCCCAGCCGGGCCGTCAGCCGGTCGATCAGGGCGGCCAGGCTTTCGGCCTGTTTCGCCCCGGCCTCGCTTTCCAGCATGCCCTGCCGCGCCGTCATCGGCTCAACTTCGTCGGCGGTCAGCATCAGGGCGTCGAGGCCGAGGCCCAGCTCCAGCCGACCCAGACCCGCCTCGCGGAACAGCCGCAGCCAGATTCCGGCGTCCCGCCCCGGCCGGCCCATGCGCACCGACAGACCGGTGGTCCCGCCGTCCGAACGGAAGCCCGTCAGGGTCAGGGCCTTCGCCCCCTGCCCGTCGCGCAGCAGTGGCGCGGACAGGTCGGCGGCCAGTTCGCTCAACCGCGCCGCCACCCCCTCGATATCCTCGACCGGCTGCATCCAGGTCCGCCAGGCCCGGTATTTCGGCGGCGGCTGCACCGGGGTCAGGGCCTCGCCCGCGAACCCCAGCGCCTGATCCAGTCGCTGCACCAGCCCCACGCCCGCCCCGTCCCGGAACCGCCGCGCCAGTCCTGCGCGCGGCATGGGATAGAGGTCGCCGATCCGCTTCAGCCCGAAGCGCCGCGCCTGGGCCAGGGTCCGTTGATCGATGCGCAGGGCCTCGACCGGCAGGTGAGCCAGACGGTCGCGCACCGTCTCCTCGTCCGCGATCGCCCCCTCGCCCCCCGCCTCGCCCCAGCGGGCCAGCGCCCAGGCCGCGCCGGGCGTAGGGGCCACGGCCACGCGCGCCCGCGCCCCGGACTCGGCCAGCCGGTCCCTGATCTGGGCCAGCAGCGCCGCCTCGCCGCCGAACAGATGGGTCGCGCCGGTGACATCGAGGAACAGGCCCTCCAGCCCATCACTGGCTGGATCGAGGCTGACCGAGGGCGACCAGCGCCCGGCCCAGACCGCCAGCGCCGTCAGGGCCCGGGCGTCGGCCTCGGGGTCGGCAGGCTTGCAGATCAGGTGCGGGATCATGGCCCGGGCGTCGGCCTGGGTCTGGCCCCGGCGCAGACCGGCCCGGCGCGCGGCGGGATTGAGGGCGTGCAGGATCGCTGCGCCCCGACTGTTTTTCAGGACCAGGGCGAACGGGGTCTGCGGATCAAGGGCGGGGTCAGGCGGCGAGGCCGGACGGCGCGCCCGCGTGGCCGATCGCCGCCAGACCGTCACCGGCCAGTCGATCAGCCAGACGGAGACGATGCGTCTCATCATCCTGCTCCAGCATCCAGGCCCCGGGCCGCTCGCCCCGGCCGCGGACCAGTTCGGCGACCAGCCGGGCCGGACCGGGGGCCCGGGGATCGTCGGGGTCCGTCGCACTCCCGCGGGTCGAAATGCACCAGCGCCGCCGCGCCGCACTCAATCCGTCCAGCCGCCGGGGCAGGATCAGACCCACCGCCTCGCCCTGTCTGGCCGCGAAATCCAGCCGCCGCGTCTGGGCCAGGCTGGCCCCGTCCACCGCCCCCAGGGCCAGGGCCACCGCCCCGGAGCGCAGGGCCTGTTCCAGGGCCCACAGCGCCTCGGCCGCCGTCGTCGTCGGGGCCAGGATCAGCGGAAAGCCGGCCGCGCCGGGCCCGTAAGGCCGTCCATGCTCCCTGAACCAGACCCGGGGCGCGGTCATCAGCACGGGCCGCCGGTCCCCCGCGATCCGCCGTGACAAGGCGAACAGCAACAGGGCCGCCATGTCGCGGGGCTCGGACGCGCACGCCTCCTCCAGCGGTGCCGGCTGCTCCGGATAGAGGTCTGACGAGAGAAGGGAAGCGGGGGTCATGGGAGTCCGGAAAACAATATGTTCACTCTTTGTTCCATATCCGCCCGGAGTCAAATCCTGAATCCGGCGCGGCCTGGCCGGGCCTGTTCCAGCGCCGCCGGGGCTGGCCCGCTTCCTGCGTCGACGGGGTCCCGGAGGCTGATCCTGCCCCGAACAGAGACCCGACCCGAGATGGTGCCCCGCGAACTGACTCCGGACGACTACCCCGCTGTCCGGGCATTGCACCGCCTGGTCGGCTGGCCGGAGCGTTCGGCTGCAGGTTGGCGCTGGCTGCATGACAATCCGGCCCGGCTCGAGGCAAAGGCGGCTGCCGGATGGGTGACGGACGGCCCCGACGGGCAACCGGCGGCCCATGTGGGCAATCTGGTGCAGCGGTTCTGGCTGGGCGATCAGGTCCTCTACGGGGCGACGGGGTTTTCCGTCATCGTCGCGCCCGGGGCGCGCGGAGCCAGCCGTGTCCTGCTCGAAGGCTTCAGCCACCAGCCCGGCATGTTCGCCACCTGGGTCTTCAACGCCAACCGCCGGTCACAACCCCTGTACCGCCGCCACGGCATGGTCGCCTGGCCGGAACAGACCCATGCGCTGAAGCTCAGCTGGATCCTGTCGCCCCTGCCCCTTCTGGCCGGACGGGCCCTGAGGGCGGCCTACCGGATTGCGCCGCACACGATCGCCGCTCTGGACGAGCCCCTGCTTAACGCCCGACTGGGGCGGACACCGCGGACGACCTTTCCGACCGGCGTATCGCTACTGACCGAGCTGGCCGACGATTCGCCCTTCGCCCGCTTCTGGAAAACACTGAAAAATGAGGGACGGCTGCTGGCCGACCGCAGCCCGGCCGTGCTGCGCTGGCGCATGGCCGATCCGGATATCACCATCCCGCCCCTGCTGCTGGCCCATCGACGCGACGGGGTCGTCACCGGCTATGCCATGGCGCAGATGGCCAAGGCCAACAGCCTCGAGCCGCCGGTGCTAGAGATCATCGACCTTGAGGCCCTCGCGGACGACAGCGAGGCCATTCCGACGCTGATGGACGGCCTGAAACTGGCCGCCCGGTCCATGGGGGCCGCCAAGCTGAGGCTGCAGACCGTGACGCCGCAGGGCGTCTCACGCCTGGGCCGGCATGCCAATGTCACGCGGCGCGAAGGGGGCTGGGGGCACTGTCACGTCCGGTTCGCCGAAGGGGCGCCGGATCCGGCCCTGTGGTCGCCGACCCCCTATGACGGCGACTATGCCGCCTGTCTGAGGCCCTTGCCGCTGCAGGATCGCTCCGTGGCAAGCCGCAACAGGGTCTTCGCGACGGTCACCGCCCGGGCCTGACGAGGGCTCGCGCGAAACCGGTCAGACGCGCGGCCGCGCCTTCAGTTCATCGCGGATCTCGGCCAGCAGGGCCTCGGTCGCGGTCGGGGCGGGCGGTGCCTCCGGCTCGGCCGCATTCTCACGGCGCAGCTTGTTGATCGCCTTGACCATCAGGAAGATCACGAAGGCGACGATCGCGAACTGGATCAGGGTGTTGATGAAGGCACCATACTGGATGGCCACTTCCTCGACCGCCGTGGTGGCCGGATCCTCGGGTGACAACACCCATTTCAGGTTCGAGAAATCGACCCTGCCCAGCATCAGGCCGATCGGCGGCATCACCACCTGTTCAACCAGGCTGGTGACGATCTTCCCGAAGGCGGCCCCGATGACCACGCCGACCGCCAGGTCGATGACGTTACCGCGCGAGAGGAAGTCCTTGAACTCGGAAATCATTCCCATGTTGGCCTCAGGCGTCCCCGGCGTTGAGCCGCTCACGCAGCTCCTTGCCGCTCTTGAAGAAAGGCACCGCCTTGGCGGGCACATCGACGGTCTCGCCGGTCCGCGGATTGCGTCCGGCCCTGGCCGGGCGGGCCCGCACCGAAAAGGCACCGAAGCCACGCAGTTCAACGCGACCGCCGTCACCCAGCGAATCCACCATCCGCCCCAGCACGATATTGACCACCCGCTCGACCTCGGCGTGGGTCAGGTGGGTATTCTCGGCAGCGAGTTTTTCGATCAGCTCTGACTTGATCATCCGGCAGGCCCCCGCCCATTTGGCCGCATTCAGGTGTATCCGAACGCGGGTTGCTCAAACACCCTAGCCCTCCCCTGTCGGGGGAAAAAGGCCCGAGATGCGGATTAACGGCCGAAATGTCCGTTAAAACTCATAAATCTGCCTGTTCCGCGCATGAAAAAGGCGGCGGGATTGCTCCCGCCGCCTGATCCGTTTCATCGGGTGAAGGAGACTATTCCTTCGACGCCGCCTTCTCACGCATGGCCGCACCCAGGATGTCGCCCAGCGAGGCACCCGAATCCGAGGAGCCGAACTGTTCGATGGCCGAGGCCTCGTCCTTCATTTCCAGCGCCTTGACCGACACCGAGACGCGGCGCGAGGCCTTGTCGATGGCGGTGATCATGGCGTCGATACGGTCACCGACCGAATAGCGCTCGGGGTTCTGCTCATTGCGGTCGCGCGACAGGTCGGACTTGCGGATGAAGGCCGAAACCGGCGCGTCATCCTCGCCGAACTTGACCTCGATGCCGCCGGACTCGATCGAGGTGACCGTGACCGTGACCTGCTGGCCCTTCTTGTAGGTGTCGCCTTCGGCGATCGGATCGCCGCCCAGCTGTTTGATGCCCAGCGAGACGCGTTCCTTCTCGACGTCGACGTCGAGAACCTTGGCCTTGACCATCTCGCCCTTGCGGTAGCGCTGGATGGCTTCCTCGCCGGAGACGTTCCAGTCCAGGTCGGACAGGTGCACCATGCCGTCGATGTCGTTGTCCAGGCCAATGAACAGGCCGAATTCGGTGGCGTTCTTGACCTCGCCCTCGACGGTCGAACCGATCGGGTTGGCGGCCACGAAGGCATCCCACGGATTGTCCTGGGCCTGTTTGAGGCCCAGCGAGATACGGCGCTTGGAGGCGTCGACATCCAGCACGACCACATCGACTTCCTGCGAGGTCGAGACGATCTTGCCCGGGTGGACGTTCTTCTTGGTCCAGGACATTTCCGAGACGTGGACCAGACCTTCGACGCCGGCTTCCAGCTCAACAAACGCGCCGTAGTCCGTGATGTTGGTGATGCGGCCGGTCATCTTGGCACCGACCGGGTATTTGGCTTCGACGCCGTCCCACGGATCGGTCTGCAGCTGCTTCATGCCGAGGCTGATGCGCTGGGTGTCCGGGTTGATCTTGACGATCTGGACCTTGACGGTGTCGCCGACGGCGAGGACCTGCGAGGGGTGCGAGACACGCTTCCAAGACATGTCGGTGACGTGCAGCAGGCCGTCGATGCCGCCCAGGTCCACGAACGCGCCGTAGTCGGTGATGTTCTTGACCACACCTTCGCGGACTTCGCCTTCCAGCAGCTGGCCGACCAGTTCGGTGCGCTGTTCGGCGCGGGCTTCCTCGAGGATGGCGCGGCGCGAGACGACGATATTGCCGCGCGGGCGGTCCATTTTCAGGATGGCGAAGGGCTGTTCCTTGCCCATCAGCGGACCGACGTCGCGGACCGGGCGGATATCGACCTGCGAGCCCGGCAGGAAGGCCGAGGCACCGCCGAGGTCGACGGTGAAGCCGCCCTTGACGCGACCGACGATGGCGCCGTTGACCGGCACGCCCTCGGCGAACACGACTTCCAGACGGGTCCAGGCTTCTTCGCGACGCGCCTTGTCGCGGCTGATGACGGCTTCACCCAGGGCGTTCTCGACGCGCTCGAGGTAGACTTCGACATTGTCGCCGACCTTCGGGATGACGGCGCCTTCGCCGATGCCGAACTCGCGGGCCGGGATCCGGCCTTCGGTCTTCAGACCGACGTCGATGATCAGGATGTCCTTTTCGATGCCGACGACGCGGCCGTGGACGACCTGACCTTCGCCGAGGTCACGGCCCTGAAGGGTTTCGTCGAGCAGCGCGGCGAAATCATCGCGCGAGGGGGAGAAGCTGGTGTCAGTCATACGGTGGTTGGGTTTCTAACGGTTATGGCGCGCGACCGAAGGGCCCCGCGCGAGGTGGTTGAAAAACAGGATCAGGTCGTCGGGATACGAGGCCGGTAAAGGTCAGGACGCCCGCGGAAGCCGAGGATGACGCGCTGGATTTGCCTTGGGGTCCCTAAAGACCGTGCCGGACACGCGCCGCCTCGACGATACGGCGGGCCGCATCGAAGGCGGTCTCTATATCCATATCGGTCGTATCCAGCAAGACGGCGTCTTTGGCCTGGACCATGGGGGCGGCGCCCCGGCCGGCGTCGCGTTCGTCCCGGCGCATGATATCGGCCAGCATGTCCTCATAGGCGATGACGTCGCCGCGGCCGGTCAGCTGCTTCCAGCGACGCATGGCGCGGACCTCCGGCGTCGCCGTGATGAACAGCTTGGCCATGGCGTCCGGGGCGATGACGGTGCCGATGTCGCGCCCGTCCAGTACCGCACCGCCCGGCCGGGCAGCAAAGGCGCGCTGGAAGTCCAGGAGGGCGGCCCTCACGCCCGGATAGCCCGCGACCCGGCTGGCGGCCTCGCCGGCACCCCGGTCGGTCAGGCGCTGGATATCGGTCAGGTGACCGGCGTCCAGCGCCCGCGCCACCGCTTCCGCCGCGGCAGAGTCGTCGAGGGATCCGCCGGAATCCAGCACGCCCAGTCCCACGGCGCGGTAGAGCAGGCCGGTATCCAGATGCGGCAGCCCCCGGGCCTGCGCCAGCCGGGCGGCGATGGTGCCCTTGCCCGAGGCGGCGGGTCCGTCGACGGCGATGATGAGAGGTGGGTTCATGGGCGAGGCACGTAACGCTGACCTGCGGCGCCGAGAAGAAGAATGATCCCGGTTGTGCCGAAAAACACCGCCGGCATGACGCCGCGCAGCATAACGATAGTCTTGAAGTCCTGTGCGTTTGTCGCGGCATCCACCTGGCGGAAGAACGGGCCATCCTCGTACCGCGACCGCTTTCGCCACGTCGAGCCGTCACGCAGGTCGATCCATGAGGCGCCGGCCCAGACAAGAGCCAGGGCGATGACAAGCAGACCGGCATGCGCCAGCTTCCGGGCCCGGGAGGCGGGCGCACCCCTCATGCGATCACGCCGCCCAGCCCGCGCATCAACGCCACAAACCCTGGAAAGCTCGTCGCGATCATCCCCGGCTCGTCGACAGTGACCGCCTCGTCCGCCGCCAGACCCAGCACCAGATGGCTCATGGCGATGCGGTGGTCGCCGTGGGTGGTCACGGTCGCGCCGCCTCGCACCGCCCCCCCGAAGACCGTGAAACCTTCGGGCTCCTCCTCGACACGGACGCCGCAGGCGGTCAGGCCCGCCACCATCAGGGCGATGCGGTCGCTCTCCTTGACCCGCATCTCGCCGATGCCGCGCATCACCGTGGCCCCCTCCGCGAAGGCGGCGGTCGCCGCGAGGACCGGATATTCGTCAATCATCGCGGCGGCCCGCTCCGGCGGCACGACCATGCCCTTCAGCGTCGAATGGCGGGCGGTGACGTCGCCGACCTCCTCGCCCCCGGCCATCCGGCGGTTCGAGACGGTCAGGTCGGCGCCCATCTCGCGCCAGGTTTCGAACAGTCCGGTGCGCAGCGGGTTCAGCATCACGCCCTCGACCGTCACTTCCGAGCCTGGAACGATCAGGCCGGCCGCCAGCGGAAAGGCGGCGGAGGAGGGATCGCCCGGCACGGCGATGGCGGTTCCGGTCAGGGGCTGGCCACCCTGAAGACTGACCCGCCAGCCCTCGCCGACCGGCCGGATCCCGACCTCGACCCCGAAAGCCCTGAGCATCCGCTCGGTATGATCCCGGCTCGGCTCCGCCTCCGTCACCTTGGTGACGCCGGCGGCGTTGAGCCCTGCCAGCAGGATGGCCGACTTGATCTGGGCCGAGGCCACGGTCTGGACATGGTCGATGGCCGACAGCCCGCCGCCGGTGACCGCGACCGGCAGCCGGTCCCCGGCGTCCTGCCAGTTGAACCGCGCACCCATTGCAGCGAGCGGCCCGGTCACCCGTTTCATCGGGCGTTTCCGCAGGCTGGCGTCGCCATCGAAATCCGTGGTGATCGGATATCCCGCCGCCGCCCCCATCAGCAGGCGCACACCGGTGCCGGCGTTGCCGCAGTCGATGACGCCCGTCGGCTGTGTGAACCCGCCCTGCCCCGTCACCCGCCAGCGGCCCTGGCCCAGACGTTCGACCGTGGCGCCGAAGGCCTCGACCGCCCGCGCCGTGGCCAGGATGTCGTCGCCCTCCAGCAGGCCCTCGATGTCGGTGACGCCGTTCGCCATGGCCCCGAGAATCAGGGCGCGGTGGGAGATCGACTTGTCACCCGGTGCCCGCACCCGACCTGACAGCGCGGGGCTGCGGCGGGCGGTCAGATGGGCGGGAATCGACACCCGGCGGTCTCCGAACAGGTCAATCGGGCGCGGGGGCGCAGAGATGGCTTTTGACAGCGGCGTCAGGGGGTGGCAAGGGAGCCGCCCCTTTTCCCCACTCCCGCCAAAGGTCTTCAACCGTGGCCAAACCCGAACTGGGCCAGAAGCAGGTCTGCCCGAACTGCCAGGCCAAATTCTACGACCTGGGCCGTCGCCCCGCCCACTGCCCCAAATGCGGCACCGACTTCGATCCGGAGGAGGCGCTGAAGCTGCGCAACCGTCGCGGCCGCCCGGCCGGCTATGCCGCCGATGACTCTGATGAAGATCAGGTCAAGGACAAGAAGGTCGACGGCGACGAGGACGAGGAAGAAGAAGCGGTCGCAACGCCCGAGATCGATGAGGAAGGCCACGAGCCGATCCTGACGCCGGACGACGATGACGACGCCGTCGTCGACCCGACCGAAGAGCCCGGCATGGGTGAAGCGACCGAGGATGACGACGTCCTGGCCGACGATGATGATGACGACTCCGTCCCCTTCATCGAGGACGAGGACGACGACAATTTCGAAGATGAGATCAAGGCGCCGAAGGACGACGAATAGGACTTTCCGGGCCCCTGCCGCGCTTCGCCTTCCTTGCAGCGCGGCAGGATCGGGCCTCCCGACGGCGGCGTGTCGGGAGGTCCCGGAGGGCCAACGATCGCGGCCCAAAATAAATGGCTGAACCGGGCTTGATCGTGATCAGGCCCTGACATAGGTTCCGCCGCCTCGCAGAAGGGCCTCCCGGCCCCCACGCGATCCGACCGGCAGGCCCCGCGCCTGACGATTGGGGCTTTAGCTCAGCTGGTAGAGCGCTTGCATGGCATGCAAGAGGTCAGCGGTTCGACTCCGCTAAGCTCCACCATCGAAGGCCCTGCGGGAGACCGCGGGGCCTTCGTCCATTTCGGGACCCGTTGATCTCTGCACCATCCCGCCCCATCTGGAGTGTTGGCCGACGCCTTGCCGATGACGGGGGGCGCAGACGGCTGAAGGCCTGCTTCGGGGGCGAGAGACAATGACGACACGGACCATCCTTTTCGACAGCCCCTTCCTGCTGGGCTTCGACCATACCCGCGCCCTGATCGACCGCGCCGCCCGGGCTGCGGCGGACAGCTATCCCCCCTACAATGTGGAACAGCGTGGCGAGCATTCGGTGCGCATCTCCCTGGCCATCGCCGGCTTCGGGCCGGATGATCTGATGATCACCCTGGAAGGCCGCCAGCTGACCATCGCCGGCAAACGCGAGCCGGGTCCCGAACAGGCCGAACAGGCCTTCCTGCATCGCGGCATCGCCGGGCGCGGCTTCGTACGCAGTTTCGTGCTCGCCGACGGTCTGGAGGTCGATGCGGCCCACCTCGAGCACGGGCTGCTGCACGTCGACATGAGCCGCCCGGAGGACCTCCCGGCGGTCCGGCGGATCCCCATCACCACCGGCTGACCCTGATGACGCCCACCACCCTCATGTCCGGAGAAGATTTCAGGGGTCTGGGCGCGCCCGACCTCGTCTATGTGCGCCAGATCCGCGCCGCCGACGTCATGGACGACGTCGCCACAACCACGACCCGGGGTCTGTCGCTCGAACCCGACGCCATCCTGTACGCCTTGCATGGCGCGGACGGCGAGCGGCTGGCCGTCATGATGGACCGCGCATCCGCCTTCTCCGCCGCCCTGGCCCATGCGCTGGAGCCGGTCTCGGTTCACTAGACCGTTCTTCGCTTGAGTTGACGCACCGTCCGGGGCCTTGCCCGGCGATGGCTGGTTCATCACAAAGGACACAAAGGAAGCCACAAAGGCCACAACGGGTCCGGTGCCGTCCTCCGAACCAACCCCGCAGTTGCATGGGATCCCTGCGGCGTACGCCGCGATCCCAAATCAGCCCTCGCAGGCATCGACCCCGACACGGTCCGGCTCTTTTCGTGTCCTTCGTGGCTTGCTTGGTGCCCTTTGTGATGAACCTTCCAGCTGCCGCGCCTCATTTGAAGGATCGGCGGCAGATTCACCTCAGCCGACGATGGCTCCAGGGCGGTTGACGCCGGCATCCGCAGGTCGCGCAGCCAAAGGCTCGAGCGCCATGGGACGGCGGGCGGAGATGCAGATGGCCCGTCGACCCCGGTGAGGGCGTCAGGCCGCCGTCGCCGAAACCTGATCCCTGACGAACAGGGCGCGGATCGCATCGACGGTTCGGGCCTGACGCAATTGTTCTCGCATCTCGGGAGAACGAAGCGCCCGGGACACAGCCGCGAGGGCGCGCAGGTGTTCTGC
>CANMXH010000045.1 GCA_947501315.1 Caulobacteraceae bacterium
GGGCACGGTGAACGATGTCCGCGCCATCGCTGACCTGGCCCATGCGGCCGGGGCGCTGGTGCTGGTCGATGGCTGTCAGGGGGCGGTGCACTGCAGCCCCGATGTTCAGGCGCTGGACGCCGACTTTTATGTCTTCACGGGCCACAAGCTGTTCGGCCCGACGGGCATCGGCGGGCTGTACGGCAAGCGCGCCGCGCTCGAAGCCCTGCCGCCCTGGCAGGGTGGCGGCGAGATGATCGCCACGGTGACCGAGGATACGGTCTCCTATGCGGGCCTGCCGCATCGGTTCGAGGCGGGAACGCCGCCGATCCTGGAGGTCATCGGCCTCGGGGCGGCGATCTCGTGGATGCAGCAGTTCGACGCCGATGCGGTGCGGGCCCATGAGCAGGCGCTGATGGACCGGGTGCGCGAACGGCTGGACGGCCGGAACTGGCTGACCGAGATCGGCACGGCGGCGGGCAAGGGGGCGATCTTCACCTTCACCGTCGAGGGGGCGCATGCCCATGACATTGCGCAGGTGATGGACCGCTACGGCGTCGCTGTGCGGGCAGGCCTGCATTGCGCCGAGCCGCTGTCGCGCCGGTTCGGCATGACATCGAGCGCCCGCGCCAGCTTCGCCCTGTACAACACCCTCGAGGACGCCGACGCCTTCGCCGACGCCCTGATCAAGGCCCGTGAGTTCTTCGCATGAGCGACCCGATGACCCCCAAAACCGACAGCGCGGCCTTTGCCGAAGCCTGGGACGCGCCCCAGAAGAGCGCCCTGGCCCAGGCCGAGATCGACCGGATGACGGACGACATCATCGAGGCCCTGAAATCGGTGTTTGACCCGGAAATCCCGGTCGACATCTATGAGCTGGGCCTGATCTACAAGGTCGACCTGTCCGACGACCGTGACGTGGTGGTCGAGATGACCCTGACCGCCCCGGGCTGCCCCGTGGCCGGCGAGATGCCGATCTGGGTCGAGGAGGCGGTCAAGAAGGTCGAGGGTGTCAGGTCGGCGCGCGCGGAACTGACCTTCGATCCGCCATGGGACCCCTCGAAGATGAGCGATGAGGCCAAGCTGGCCCTGAACATGTTCTGATGGACGCTCTCTCAACATCGTCACCCTCGGGCTTGACCCGAGGGTCGGATAGTCCGCTGCCCATGGGCGGGGGCTTGGCCGACGGCTGCGCCTTCCCCATTTGCAACCGGGCGACTGGACCTCTGATCCTCGGGTCAAGCCCGAGGATGACGGCGGGAAAATGAACCGATGAGTGATTTGCAGACCACGCCCCGTCCCCGTCGCCCTCGACCCGCTGTCGTCACCCTGACAGAGGCCGCGGCCGAACGGGTGCGTATCCTGACCGAGGCCGGTGGGCACAAGGCGCTGCGCGTCGGTCTGAAGAATGCGGGCTGTGCGGGACAGGAATACACCTTCGCCCTCGCGGATGAGATCGGGCCGCTGGATGAGGTGGTGACCGACAAGGGTGCGACCGTGGTTGTTGAGCCCAAGTCGATCCTGTTCCTGATTGGATCGGAGCTCGACTTCGAGGTCACGAAGCTGGCCTCGAAATTCGTGTTCCGGAACCCGAACCAGACCGACGCCTGCGGCTGTGGTGAGAGCGTCACCATCATTCCGGCCAAGGCATTGGACGCCGACTGATGATCCGGCTGGAAGGGGTCACCAAACGCTTCCGGAGCGCGGCGGGCGAGCGCGTGGCGCTGGACTCGGTCGATCTGACCGTCGAGGCGGGCCAGGTGTTCGGTGTGGTCGGGCGGTCGGGCGCCGGGAAATCAACGTTGATCCGGACGATCAATCTGCTGGAGCGGCCTGACGCCGGACGGGTGACCGTCGACGGGCGCGAGATGACAACCCTGACGCCGGCGGAGTTGCGCGCCGCGCGGCGACGGATCGGCATGATCTTCCAGCATTTCAATCTATTGAACGCAAAAACTGTTGCAGAAAATGTAGCCTTCCCGCTGCGACTGGAGGGCCGGACAGAGCCGCAGATCGACCGGCGTGTGGCAGACCTGCTGGAGCAGCTGGGCCTCTCGGACCATGCGAAAAAACATCCCGCACAGCTGTCCGGCGGACAAAAGCAACGGGTCGGCATCGCCCGGGCCCTGGCCTGTGAACCCGGCGTCCTGCTGTGCGACGAGGCGACCAGTGCCCTGGACCCTGAGACGACGGACGAAATCCTGTCGCTGCTCGACCAGCTGAACCGCGATCTGAGACTGACCATCGTCCTGATCACCCACCAGATGGAGGTGGTGCGCCGCGTCTGCGACCGGGTGGCGGTGCTCAAGGACGGCCGGGTGGTGGAGGAGGGGGCGACCGCCGATGTCTTCCTGCATCCGCAGCAGGCCGCGACCCGCGCCATGCTGGCCGAGGGTGAGGAGGGGTTCGAGGCCGCCGACGTGCCGCCGGGTGGACGGCTGGCCAGACTGACCTTCCGGGGCGGCTCGACCTATGAGCCCGAACTGAGCCGTGTCGCCCGCTCGGTAGGCGTGGACTATTCGATCCTGTCGGGCCGTATCAGCCGCATCCGGGGAGAGCCCTACGGCCAGCTGGTGGTGGCCTTCACCGGCGGTGACGCCGAGGCGGCGGTGGCACAGCTGACGGCGCGCGGTGTGACGGTGGAGGCGGCTTGATGGAGGCCTTCTTCGTCAATATCGACTGGCCGGAGATCGCCCGGGCGTCGCGCGACACCCTGCTGATGCTCGGCGGATCGATGGTCCTCACCGTGGCGTTCGGCATTCCGCTGGGCGTTTTGTTGTACCTGTCCGGCAAGGGAAGGCTGGCGGCCAATCCGGTGGTGAACGCGCTGCTGTCGCTGATCGTCAACATCCTGCGTTCGGTGCCCTTCATCATCCTGCTGATCGTCATGCTGCCGGTGACGGTGCTGCTGGTCGGAACCTCACTGGGCGTGGCCGGAGCCATTCCCCCGCTGGTCGTCGGGGCCGCGCCCTTTTATGCGCGACTGGTCGAGACGGCGCTGCGCGAGGTCGACAAGGGCGTGGTCGAGGCGACCCAGGCCATGGGCGGCTCGACCTTCCAGATCGTCACCCGGGCCCTGTTGCCCGAGGCCATGCCCGGCATCCTCGCCGGTGCGACCGTGACCGCCATCGCCCTGGTCAGCTACACCGCCATGGCAGGGGTGGTCGGTGCCGGCGGGCTGGGCGACCTGGCCATCCGCTTCGGCTACCAGCGGTTCCAGACCGATGTCATGGTCGTCACAGTCGTTCTCCTGCTCCTGCTGGTGCAGGTCCTCCAGATGCTCGGTGACCGGCTGGTCGCCGCCGTTTCCCATCGCTGATCGCTTCCCCGAAAGGCTCGCCCATGATCCGCCGCTCGCTGCTTACTCTCGTCGCCGCTTCGCTGATGCTCGCCGCCTGCGGGCAGGGCACCGCGAAGAAGGCCGATGCCGATGCGCCCCTGATCGTCGGCGCGACGGCCGTCCCGCACGCTGAAATTCTGGAACACATCAAACCGCTGCTGGCGGCCCAGGGAGTCCGGATCGAGATCAAGGTGTTCAACGACTACGTCCAGCCCAACACCCAGCTGGCCGAGGGGCGGCTGGACGCCAACTATTTCCAGACAAAGCCCTATCTGGACGAGTTCAACGCCTCGCGCAGTTCAGATCTGATCACGGTGGCCGGGGTGCATGTCGAGCCACTTGGGGCCTATTCGCGGCGGTTCCGGACCTTGGCTGAGGTGCCTGACGGAGCGCAGGTGGCCGTGCCGAACGACGCCTCCTCGATCGGCCGTTCGCTGATCCTGCTGCAGAAGGCCGGGCTGATCCGGCTCAAGGACCCGGTCAATCCGCTGCAGACCCTGCGCGATATCGTCGACAATCCGAAGAACCTGCGTTTCCGCGAGCTGGAGTCCGCGACCCTGCCGCGGGTGCTGGATCAGGTCGATATGGCGGTGATCAACACCAACTATGCCCTCGACGCCGGCCTGAAGCCGCGCACCGACGCGCTGACGCTGGAAGGCGCAGACAGCCCCTATGTGAACTATCTGGTGGCGCGGCCGGACAACCGGACCGATCCCCGCATCGTCGCCCTGGCGGCCATGCTGCGCAGTCAGGCGGTCAAGGACTTCATCGCCCAGAAATACGATGGGGCGGTGATCCCGGCGGGCTAGGCCGCTGTCGCAAGCTTGGCGGCCCTTGTCGCTTCATCGGGTGCGAGCACCCGCACTGCCGCTCTGACTGGCTGACCGGTGGCCTCGGCCACCAGTTCGGCGGTCTTGCCCTCTACCGAGGCCTCCAGCCGGGCGAGGAATTCTTCCTTGCCCAGCCCTGTCGGAATGGGGTCGAGGAACTCCAGCGTTGCCGTGCCGGGGTTCTTGCGGAATTCTTCCTGTGGCCAGAACAGGCCGAGGTTCGTGGCCAAGGGCACGACCGGCATGTCGAAGTCGCGGTACATGTGCCAGACGCCGGAGCGATAGCGGAACTTCTCGCCCACCTTCGCCAGATTGCCCTCTGGATAGATCAGGATCTTCCGACCGGCGGCATGGGCGTCGGCCGATCGATGCTTCAGCGCCTCGCGCGCTTCGCGGCCCCCGCAGTTGTTGACGACAATGGCTCCCAGCTTGCGCAACACTGTGCCGAGCAGCGGAAACTTCTCCAGATGATCCCCGGTGACGAAGGCCAGGTCGTCGAACTGGTCGTAGGTCGCAAAGCCGTCGCCCCAGCTCTGGTGTTTCGAGGCGATGATGAAGGCACCGGCCGGCAGACGTTCGCGACCTCGAACCTGCAGGCGAATGCCGGCCAGCAGGCGCATGGCCTGCACCATCCGCTTCACGTAACGGCGGATGATCCAGCTGGTCGCCGCCCGTCCGGGGGCGAGTGCGGCGAAAGCGGCGGCCGATGCATAGGCAATGGAAAGGAGCCAGTAGGCGACGTTGAAACTTAAGCTGCGCATCAGCCCACTATGACGGGAAACGGCCCGGGCGGAAGGCTTCAGGCGGCCTTGTCGAGTCCGTCGGCGTTGGTCACGCAGTTCCGGCCGGCATGCTTGGATGCATAGAGGGCGGTGTCGGCGCGCTCGAGCAATGAGGAGGCTGTCTCATCCGGACGCCGCTCTGCAAAGCCGACGGACAGGGTCACAGCACCCAGTTCGTCATCCGTCGAACGGCGACGCAGCGAGCGGGATGCGATTTCCTTGCGGATGGTCTCGAGGGCCCGATGGACCTGGTCGATGTTTTCCTTGGGAAAGATCATGGCGAATTCCTCGCCGCCGTACCTTGCCGCAAGGCGCGGGGCCTTGGCCACCCGGCCCATGACGCTTGCGACATAGCGCAACACCTGGTCGCCTGTCTGGTGCCCCCAAGTGTCGTTGAACCGCTTGAAATGGTCGATATCGAGCATGGCCAGGATCAGGGCCCCGCCCTCGGCGTCGGCCTTTGCGCAGGCGGCTTCAAGATGCTCGTCGAACGCCTTGCGATTGGCCAGATTTGTCAGGGAATCGGTCATCGCGTCGCGGCGGAACTGTTCAAGGTGTTCACGCAAACGGGCGACCTCGCGGGTGGAGGTGTCGAGGTGTTTTTCCAGCGTTTCAGTCTCGCGTCGGACCAGGCGGGTAGCAGAGGTCAGACCGGAGACGATGGCCTTGAGGCCGGCATCACCGCTTGCGGTCTCGATGCTCGTCGCGACCTTGTCGAGGGCCTGACCGAAGGAGGCCTGTGATCTGTGGGCCTTCGAGATGGCGTCGGAGACGCTGGACAGTTCCCGATCGAGCACCTGGCCGGCATCACGTATCTCTTCGGTCAATCGACCGCGAGGCAGGTGCTCAGCCGCAAGCAACTCGGCTGTAGCCTCCGTGAAAGGTTCCGAGGCGGCTATAATGCGCCTGACCTCCCGGCCCAAGGGGCCTTCCGGGGCACCGAGATAGTGGACCCATATCTCGAAATTCAGTGGCGTAGGCCAGACGCTCGCAGCCTCCATCGCTTCGATGACCTGGCGGGCCAGACCGTAGGCTTTCGGTCCCCGAAGTGTGGTTTCCAGCTGATCCGGCATACGGAGCCCTCGACTGACCGCTCGACGCGACTGACTACGCCCTGACCCTATGCGCGGTTCCGTAACGACTGGTTAAATCGGGTTCGATGATCGATGAAATGTGAGTGTTTTCAGCTCTTGATGGAAGCCGGTCGGCGCAGGAAGGCAGGGATATCACCCTCGCCGAATGGACGTCCGTTCGAGTGTTTGGGCTCAGCTCCCGCGCGGTCGCCTCGACGGTCTGACTGCCGCAGATGAGTCTCCTGCACCGGCCGATCCGGGGAGGGAGCTGCCCGGGTCGGGGCCACTGCTGCGTCGGGTACCGCGGTCCGGATTTCGACGCTCTCGGTTGCTCCCTCTGCGATTGGCCGGGAGCCGCGGCGACTGCGGGTCCGGCGCGGCCTTGCGGGATCAGATGCCGGCGTATCCGTGGTGGACGCCTCAATTGCGGCTGCCTTTATCGTCGGGTCGCCGGTTGGGACCGGAGCGAGGCCTTCCGGTGCCACGGCGGGATCCTGAAGTGTTGCCCCGGAACCCTTGCTTCGCCCGCCGGGCGCGGCCCGCTCGGGTCGATCCGCATCCCGACGCGGCTGTATCTTGCCGGGCGAGAAGTCCAGGCCGTCGAGAACCAGTTCTTCGGGGTCCATCTTGATCAGCTTCAGGACCTTGTCCAGCGACCGGTCGTCCGCCGGAGTCACGATCATGAAGGTCTGGCCCAGCTTGCCCGCACGACCCGTACGGCCGATCCGGTGTACATAGTCATCGGCGTGGTGGGACACATCATAGTTGAAGACGTGGCTGACGTCCGGGATGTCGAGCCCCCGCGCAGCGACGTCCGAGGCCACCAGCAGCTTCAGTTCGCCGGAGCGAAAGGCGGCCAGGGTCTTCATGCGCAGCGACTGGTCGAGGTCGCCGTGGATCGGCGCGGCGTCGAAGCCGTGCTGCTTCAGCGACTTGGCGACGACGTCGACCTCGGTCTTGCGATTACAGAAGACGATACCGTTGCGCACATCCGCACGGCCGATCAGGGCTCGCAGGGCAGCCCGTTTGGCCTTGGGGTCGCTGGTCGGGATGCGGACCAGATACTGGGTGATGGTGTCGGCGGTCTGGGCCGGGCGCGAGGCCTCCAGCCGCGTCGGGTCCTTGAGAAACTGGGTCGTCAGCCGGGTGATTTCGGGCGGCATCGTCGCGGAAAAGAACAGCGTCTGGCGGCGTGGCGGCGTCAGTTTGAAAATGCGCTCGATATCGGGGATGAAGCCCATGTCGAGCATGCGGTCGGCTTCGTCGATGACCATGATCTCGACGCCGTTGAGCATGACCTTGCCGCGCTCGAACAGATCCAGAAGCCTGCCAGGAGTCGCGATCAGGACGTCGACGCCCTTGTTCAGCAGTGTCACCTGGTCGCCCATCGACACACCACCGATCAGCAGGGCCCAGCTGAGCTTGGTACCCTTGGCGTATTTCTCGAAGGACGAGGCGACCTGGTCCGCCAATTCCCGGGTCGGGGCGAGAACGAGGGCGCGTGGCATACGCGCCTTGGCGCGGCCCGAGGAGAGCCGGTCGATCATCGGCAGGGTGAAGGCGGCTGTCTTGCCCGTACCGGTCTGGGCGATGCCGAGAACGTCGCGCCCGGCAAGGGCGACCGGGATAGCAGAGGCCTGGATGGGGGTGGCGGTTGTATAGCCGGTGTCAGCGACGGCCTTGAGAGTCGTGGCCGAGAGGCCGAGCTGGGAAAATTCAGTCATGGGTCCTTGGGACGGGTAAGGGACGTCCCGCGCATCGGGCCGTCGTGCTGTGTCGCGGAACCGCCCTGTCTCTGGGCGAGCGGGCGGCGCGGAATCGCCAGTCCTGTCCCGAACGTGCCCCGCGTATAGAAGTCCCTACGTCAGAGTCAACTATTCGCATGCACGACCTTGGGGGCTTGGCTTTTCCTAACCAATTGTTAATAGTTTTTCCAGGGAAGGGCCGAAGAGGGGGCTGGAATGCTGCGAACGCTTGCCGTCGCGACACTGACCGTCGCATGTCTGGTCGCGAGTCCGGGCCGGACCGAAATGAGTTCCGTTTTCGGCAACACTGTTGTGTCGCGTTACCCCGATGGCGGCTGGGTCAGGCACTGGTTCAATCCAGACGGCTCCTATGCAGCCCAGTTTTCGGATGGTCGTCGGCTGGCGGCGCGGTGGTCCGTCGCCGGCGAGCAGATCTGCCTGAGCAATATGCGTCCCAATATGTTGGTCCCGCGGTTCTGTACCCGGATGGTCGAGGCAGAGGTCGGCGAGACCTGGCAATCCCGCGATCCGCTGGGTCGCCGGGTCCAGAACGTCCTGGTCGCGGGCCGGAACCCCTGAGGGGCAATACCCCCATCCGTCGCGCGCTGTCGCCGAACACTTTGGGCGACCACAGGGATGGCTTGCTGATCCTTTATGAGGCCCGACCGCAGACGATGGCTGCCGCGGGCTTGCTGGATGAACTGAAGACGTAAGGCTGCACCTTCACCTGGATCACGGCGGTGCCGGATGGAGGCGAACAGGCACTGGTGGCGAAGGACGCGGTGCTGACGCGGCGATCAGCCGTGCCGGATGACCCCCGGCGGGGCCGCGCCATTCCCTGTTTTCGATTTCAAAGGGAATGGCGCGAGTGACGGGGCTCGAACCCGCGACCTCCGGCGTGACAGGCCGGCACTCTAACCAACTGAGCTACACCCGCGTATTCCCGACGCGAGGCAGTGCTCTGCGGCGAGGGGCGTCGTTTAGGCGGGCGCGGCTTCCACTGTCAAGCGCGGGAATGACAGTTTGTCAGTTCAGGGTGCCGGGGTCGCCACTGGGGCGGTCTGGATCGGCGGCGGCTCATAATGGACGCCGACGCCCGGTCCCAGCGGCAGGTCCAGCGCGACCCAGGCTCCCACCATAGTCAGGCCCGCGATCAGGAAGACACCCGCATAGGGCAGCATGGTCGAAAGCAACGACCCGAGACCGAAGCGCGGATCCCATCGCTGGGCGAAGGTCAGTATCAGGGGGAAGTAGCTCATCAGCGGGGTGGCGATGTTGGTCACCGAATCGCCCATCCGATAGGCCGCGGTCGTCATCTCCGGGCTAATGCCCAGAAGCATGAACATCGGCACGACGATGGGCGCCAGCGCCGACCACTTGGCCGAGGCTGAGCCGATGAAGAGGTCGAAAAAGCAGGACACCAGCACGACCGCGACCAGCAGGGCCGGCGTCGGCATGGCCACGCCCTTCAGATACTCCGCCCCGCTGACCGCCAGGATCGGCCCCAGGCCCGACCAGTTGAACATGGCCACGAAATGGGCTGCGAAGAAGGCCAGCACGATATAGGGGGCCATCTGGGCGATGCCATCGCGCATCATGACGACCAGGTCGCGATGGCTTGTTACCGTGCCGGCACCGACCCCATAGGCGGCGCCTGCCAGAAAGAACAGGATGGCGAAGAAAGCGACCAGGGACTGGTAGAGCGGGTTCAACCGCGTGTTGGCGCCGGCTTCCGTGTCGATGAAGGGCGAGCCCGGGATCAGCAGAATCAAGGTCCAGAGCGCGACCATGCCCAGGAGGGTCAAGCCAGCAAAGCCCAAGCCGCGCTTCTCTGCCGGTGTCAGCGGCACTTTTTCGTCGGCCTTTGGTCCTTCGATCTCGATGGGTGACCGCTTCTTCAGGCGCGGCTCGATCACGGCGTCGGTCAGGAACCATATGATCGGGGTGAAGACGACCACCATGCCGATGGAAAAGAACCAGTTTCCGGCAATTGTCACGCTATAGGTCGGATCAATCAGGCGCGCGGCCGGCTCTGTAATGCCCAGGATCAGGGCATCGGATGCACCCGGGAACAGATTGCCCGCAAATCCGCCGGATACTGCCGCAAAGCCTGCTGCCAGTCCGGCGAGAGGATGACGGCCCGCCGCCGCGAAGATCACGGCTGCCAGGGGAATGACCACGACGTAGGACGCATCCGAGGCGTGGTGCGACACCATGCCGGTCACGGCCACGACCGGTGTCAGAATGAAGCGCGGCGCATTCAGCAGCATGCCCCGGAACGCCGTTGTGAACAGTCCTGCCCGCTCAGCGATCGCTGCGCCATAGACTACGGTCAGCACGATCCCGAGGGGCGGAAATGCCGCCAGGGTCTTCGGCATCTCGATGAACAGCTTTTCCAGATTCTCTGGTGCCAAAAGGCTTTTTGCCTGGAGCAGATCACCAGTAACCGGATTGACGCTTTGCCAGCCAAGGCCTGCGCCAACCAAGCTCAGGACGATAAGAGCCAGTATGAACCAGAGAAAAAGGAAGACGGGATCCGGCAGCCTGTTGCCGATGCGTTCGATGCCATTCAGCACCCGGCTTCCGATGGTCATGTGTTGTTCCCGGGCAGCGTTCAGATCAATGGGCAATAGGCTAAAGCGGCGCGCGCGAGGCAAGGCGGCGGGCCTGCGACATGCTGTCCCGAGCTCTGCGAACCATTCTCAAGAAAAACCTTTCTTCGCATGGGTTTGAACGGGCGCGGTTCCAAGGCTAGAAAGCGCCGAATCCGCTCCTCCCTCTGACGGCGGACAAGGTCCCTTCCGGATGAATGCATTCCTGCTCGAATATTTGCCGATCGTGATTTTTCTCGGGATCGCGGCGGTTCTCGGCCTCGGCTTCATGCTCGCAGCCTGGGTTCTGGCCCCGAAGAACCCGGACAGCGAGAAGCTGTCGGCCTATGAGTGCGGCTTCAACGCCTTCGACGACGCGCGCATGAAGTTCGATGTGCGCTTCTATCTGGTCTCCATCCTTTTCATCATCTTCGACCTGGAAGTGGCCTTCCTGTTTCCATGGGCGGTGTCGATGTTTGACCTGTCGCAGGCGGGTATGGTGTTCGCCTTCTGGTCGATGATGGTCTTCCTCGGCGTGCTCACTGTCGGCTTCATCTACGAATGGAAGAAGGGCGCGCTCGAATGGGAGTGACGACCAATACCGGCCCGCTGATCGGCGTGGGCAACCAGGGTGCTTCGCCCGTGGGGCCCGCCTCTCCGCGTCTGGCCACCCCGATGAGCACGACAATGTTCAACACCGGGGCCCGATCGTCGGTGGAGGGATACGATCCCGCCATCCACGACAAATTCTTCGAGGCCGTGAATGCCGAGCTGGGCGAGCGCGGCTTTATCACAACCTCGCTGGACGACGTCATCAACTGGGCCCGAACCGGCTCTTTGATGTGGATGACGTTCGGTCTGGCCTGCTGCGCCGTGGAGATGATGCAGGCCTCGATGCCGCGCTTCGACATGGAGCGGTTCGGCATGGCCCCGCGTGCCAGTCCGCGTCAGTCGGACCTGATGATCGTGGCCGGCACCCTGACCAACAAGATGGCCCCGGCCTTGCGCAAGGTCTACGACCAGATGCCGGATCCCCGCTACGTCCTGTCCATGGGAAGCTGCGCAAACGGCGGCGGGTACTACCACTACAGCTACAGCGTCGTGCGCGGCTGTGACCGGATCGTGCCGGTGGACGTATATGTTCCCGGCTGCCCGCCGACAGCGGAGGCGCTTTTGTACGGGCTGCTGCAATTGCAGAAGAAGATCCGCCGGACCGGGACGATCGACCGATGAACGCGCTCGCCCGTATTGCGGAGATTGAAACTGCGCTGACGCCGCTCGGGACCGAGATGGTCGCGGTGCTGGGCGTCGAGGCCCAGGTTGCTTTCGGCGAGCTGACGCTGGTCGCCACGCGCGACAACATCCTCGAGGTGCTGGCAGCACTGCGGGACCGGTTCGGTTTCCAGCAGCTGCTTGATCTCTGCGGTGTTGACTTCCCGGATCGTGAGGAGCGGTTCGAGGTCGTCTATCATCTGCTGTCCATGACCCGGAACGCGCGCGTTCGGGTCAAGCTGACCACGGATGAGGTCCAGCCCGTGCCCAGCGCGGTCGGGGTCTATCCTTGCGCCGACTGGTTCGAGCGCGAGGCTTTCGACATGTACGGCATGCTGTTCTCGGGTCACCCCGACCTGCGCCGGCTGCTGACCGACTATGGCTTCCAGGGGCATCCGCTCCGAAAGGACTTCCCGATGACCGGGTATGTCGAAGTGCGGTACGACGAGGAGCATAAGCGGGTTGTGTATGAACCCGTAAAACTGACCCAAGAGTTCCGGAACTTTGATTTCCTGTCGCCCTGGGAAGGCGCCGAATATCCGGCGACGACCCTGCCCGGCGACGAGAAGGCGGGATGATCCATGGCCCTGAATCGCACAGCCATCCGGTCGGCGTCCTCATTCTTTCTGGTGACGTTTTCGACGGCCTTTCTGTTCACGCTCGGAGCGCGGCTGACGGGCTGGTTCACGCGGCCCCCCGAGGTGGAGCCGGCGCAACTGCAGTCGCTGGGCGTTGCCATCATGGTCGCCGTGGTCTGTCTGGCGGTCGGTGCCGGAATTCGACGGCTTTCGGCCGGCGAGTTGCAAAGCGCGCTGCTGGGCGCTTCGGCAGTGCTGTTGTCGACGCCGCTGGCGCTGGCGGTGCTGACCGGCAACTGGGAGCTTTCGACTGCCGCTGTTTCGAGCATGGGCCTCCTGACGCTGGCCCTGGGCTGGCTGGTGGCGTTGACCCGCAAGGCGCGATCGCACGACGAGGATTCCGCTGATGGCTGACGGCCACGCCCCTGCTACCCCGATCGGTGCCACCGACATCTTCGATGACGGCCTGACCGACCACGCCCGCGCGCTGGACGACAGGAAGTTTACGATCAATTTCGGCCCGCAACACCCGGCTGCGCACGGTGTGCTGCGTCTGGTGCTGGAGCTGGACGGCGAGCTGGTTACCCGCGTCGATCCGCACATCGGCCTGCTGCACCGCGGCACCGAGAAGCTGATGGAGGCCCGGACCTACCTCCAGAACGTGCCCTATCTGGACCGGCTCGACTATGTCGCGCCGATGAACCAGGAGCATGCCTTCTGCCTGGCCATCGAAAAGCTGCTCGGCGTCGACGTGCCCTACCGGGCCCAGCTGATCCGGGTGCTGTATTCCGAGATCGGCCGCATTCTCTCGCACCTGCTGAACGTGACCACCCAGGCCATGGACGTCGGCGCCCTGACCCCGCCGCTGTGGGGCTTCGAGGAACGCGAAAAGCTGATGGTCTTCTACGAGCGCGCCTCGGGAGCCCGTCTGCACGCCAACTATTTCCGCCCCGGTGGCGTCCATCAGGACCTGCCGATGGAGCTGATCGACGACATCGGCCGCTGGTGCCGGGAATTCCCGGCGGCGCTGAAGGACATCGAGTCGCTCGTCACCGAGAACCGCATCTTCAAACAGCGCAACGTCGACATCGGCGTCGTGTCGAAGCAGCAGGCGCTGGACTGGGGCTTCACCGGCGTGATGCTGCGCGGCTCTGATATCGCCTGGGACCTGCGCAAGTCGCAACCCTATGAATGCTATGCCGACCTCGAGTTCGACATTCCCGTCGGCAAGAACGGCGACTGCTGGGACCGCTACCTCTGCCGCATCGAGGAGATGAAGCAGTCGGTGCACATCATGGAGCAGTGCATCCACCTGCTGCGCAACTGCCCCGGCGAGCCGGTGATGGTCGAGGACAACAAGATCGTTCCGCCGCGGCGCGGTGAGATGAAGCGGTCGATGGAAGCCCTGATCCACCACTTCAAACTCTATACCGAGGGCTTCCGCACGCCGGAGGGTGAGGTCTATGCCTCGGTCGAGGCACCCAAGGGCGAGTTCGGCATTTATCTGGTCTCGGACGGCACCAACAAACCCTATCGCGTCAAAATCTCGGCCCCGGGCTTCCGCTCGCTGCAGGCCATGGACTGGATGAACCGCGGCCACATGCTGGCCGA
>CANMXH010000046.1 GCA_947501315.1 Caulobacteraceae bacterium
ACCGGCGAGGCTGGCTCCGGGCGCCGGCTCCCCGAAGCCGGCCTTCCGACTTCTAGAACAGCACCGCCGGGTTCATGATCCGGTGCGGGTCGATCGCGAGCCGGACGGCCTGCATGGTGCGGATTTCCAGCGGCGACTTGTAGCGGCGGGCTTCCTCGGTTTTCAGGCGACCGAGGCCGTGTTCGGCGGAGATGGAGCCGTCGTAGCGGGCGACGATGTCGTGGACGATCTGCGAGCCCTGCTCCCAGCGGGCGAGGAAGGCTTTCAGATCACCGCCCAAAGGGCACAGCACGTCATAGTGGATGTTGCCGTCGCCGACGTGGCCGAAGGCGCTGACACGGGCCCCGGGGTGGAAGCGTTCGACGGCGGCGGTCGCCTCCTCGAGGAAGTCGGCGATGCGGGAGAGCGGGACGGAGACATCGTGCTTCCAGCCCCCTCCCTCGGGCCTCTGGGCCGCAGACTGTTCCTCGCGCACCTTCCAGAAGGCGGCGCGCTGGGCGTCGTTCTGGGCGATGGCCGCGTCGTTGATCAGGCCGGTCTCGAAGGCGTGGCTCAGCAGCCGTTCCATGGCTGAATCGGCGGCGCCGGGCTCGCCCGAGACCAGTTCGATCAGGACATACCAGGGCGGGGTCGAATCCAGCGGCTCGCGCGTGTCGGGGATGTTGCGCAGCACGAACGCCATGCCGATGCGTTTCATCAGCTCAAAGGCCTCGACCCCGCCGCCGGTCTCGGCCTTGGCACGGGCCAGCAGTTCGATGGCGGCGGCAGGCGCGTCGAGGCCGACCATGGCCGTGGCCCGGCTGCGCATGACGGGGAACAGTTTCAGGGTCGCGGCGGTGACCACACCCAGGGTGCCCTCAGCCCCGATGAGCAGCTGTTTCAGGTCATAGCCGGTGTTGTCCTTGCGCAGCCGTTTGAGGCCGTTGAAGACCTCGCCGTCCGGCATCACCGCCTCAATACCCAGCACCAGATCGCGCATCATGCCGTAGCGGAGCACCGCCGTGCCGCCGGCATTGGTCGAGATGACGCCGCCGATGGTGGCCGTGCCCTCGGCCGCGAGGCTGAGCGGAAACAGACGGTCGGCGGCCGTGGCGGCCTGTTGCGCCTCCAGCAGGGTGATCCCGGCCTCGACGGTCATGGCGTCGTCCAGTGGGGTCACGTCACGTACGGCGCGCAGCTTTCGGGTCGAAAGCAGGACCTCGCCATGGGGAATCTGGCCGCCGACGAGGCCGGTGTCGCCGCCCTGGGGCACGATGGCGATGCGATGTTCGGCGCAAACGCGGACGGCGGCAGCCACCTGGGCGGTCGAACGCGGCGTCAGCATCAGCGCCGTATGGCCCTGCCAGCGATTGCGCCACTCCGTCAGCCAGGGCGCGATCGCGGCCGGATCGTCGGTCCAGCCGCCGTCGCCGAGGACGGATTTCAGGGCGGCGAGGGCGGCAGGCGAAGCAGCGGTCATGCACGCCTTGTCTCAAAGTCATGGACGCGGCGAAAGGGCCAAGCCACGGTTGTCGGATGACCGGTCCCCTCCCCACCCCCGTCCCCGCCGTCGGCGTCGTCTGTCTGCGCGGCGATTCGGTGCTGCTGATCCGGCGCGGCACGCCGCCGCGTCTGGGCGAATGGAGCCTGCCCGGCGGCCGGATAGAACCCGGTGAACGGGCGGTAGACGCCGCCCTGCGGGAACTGCGCGAAGAGACCGGGGTCGAGGCTGAGATCACCGGCCTGATCGACGTCGTCGACGGGCTCTTTCCTGAGGCGGGCCGCCACTATGTCCTGATCGATTATGCCGCGCGGTGGGTGTCGGGCGAGCCGGTTGCGGGGGACGACGCCCTTGAGGGCCGGTTCGTGGCACTGGATGAGATCGAGAGCCTGATCGAATGGTCTGAGACCCGTCGCATCATCCGGCTGGCCGCCGCCGGTCGCTGACCGGCAAGGATGACGCGGTTGTCATCGGCCGGGCGACCGGTTTCTGTGGCGTGCTGGTCACAGGGTGCTAACCTGTCGGGGACAGGGAGATATCAGGAAAATGTCGGTTCTATTCACGGCTGCATTGGTGGCACTGGCCTTCGTGCTGCTGTTCAGCGTGGTCAAGATCGTGCCCCAGGGGCGCGAGATGACGGTCGAGCGATTCGGCAAATACACCCGGACCCTCGCGCCCGGCATCAGCATCCTGACGCCCTTCGTCGAGCGGATCGGCCGCCGCATGAATATGATGGAGCAGGTCCTGGACGTGCCCCAGCAGGAGGTCATCACCAAGGACAATGCCATGGTGAAGGTCGATGCCATCGTCTTCATACAGGTGATGGAGGCCTCGGCCGCCGCCTACCGGATCGAGAACCTGCCCTATGCCATCACCCAGCTGTGCTCGACCAATCTGCGCACCGTGGTCGGCTCGATGGAGCTGGACGAGGTCCTGTTCCAGCGCGACTCGATCAACTCGCGCCTGCTGACCGTGATCGATGCGGCGACCGAGCCCTGGGGCGTGAAGGTCAACCGGATCGAGATCAAGGACCTGACCCCGCCCGCCGACATCACCAACGCCATGGCGCGCCAGATGAAGGCCGAGCGCGAACGCCGCGCCGTCATCACCGAGGCCGACGGCGAGAAACAGGCCGCCATCGCCCGCGCCGAGGGGGCCAAACAGGCCGCTATTCTGGAAGCCGAGGGCCGCCGCGAGGCCGCCTTCCGCGACGCCGAGGCCCGCGAGCGCGAAGCCGAGGCCGAGGCCAAGGCGACCGCCATGGTGTCCCAGGCCATCGCGGCCGGCGACGTCAATGCCATCAACTATTTCGTGGCCCAGAAATACGTCGAGGCCTTCGCCGAACTGGCCCGCAATCCGACGGCCAAGACCGTCATCGTCCCGGCCGAGATGTCCGGCCTCGTGGGCACCATCGCCGGTCTGGGCGAGCTGGTCGGTCTGGCGAAGGAGCAGCAACAGGGCCGCAGCGACGTCCGTCGCGACGCCCCGCCGTCGGCACCCGCGCCGGCCCGTGTAACCCCGCCCCGCCCGCCCCGCCCCTCCGTTCCGAGCACCTGATCCATGGAAGCCCTGACTGACCTGCACGCGGCCCAGCCCTTCTGGATCTGGCTCGCCCTGGGCGTGCTGCTACTGGCGGTCGAAGCGGCCTTTTCGACCGAATGGCTGCTGTGGCCGGCAGTCTCGGCCGGGGTCGTGGCCGTGGTCACTGCCCTCAACGTTCAGCTGGGCTTCGCCGGAGAGGTGGCGCTGTTCGCCGCCCTGACCTTGGCCGCAACCCTGCTGTCGCGACGGCTGATCCAGCAGGTCAATCCATCGGATGCGCCGGACATCAACGCCCGCGACACCCGTCTGATCGGCCAGCGGGCCCAGGTGGTCCAGGCCTTCGTCGACGGTCGTGGCCGGGTCTTCGTCTCGGGTGCTGAATGGGTCGCCGAGATCGAGGGCGCGACCCCCGCAGAGGGCGACAGCGTGATCGTCGAGGGGATGGACGGACCGAAGCTGAAGGTGCGGGCGGCCTAACCGGCCCGCATTTCCTCGATCCCCCGGTTGGCCAGCTGGTCGGCGCGTTCGTTCAGCTCATGGCCGGCGTGGCCCTTGACCCAGTGCCATTTGACCTCGTGACGCGCACGGGCGGCGTCGAGGCGTTTCCACAGGTCCTCGTTCTTGACCGGCTTCTTCTCGGCCGTCTTCCAGCCGCGCGCCTTCCAAGGCCCGATCCATTTGGTGATGCCGTCCATGACGTAGCGGCTGTCGGTGTGCAGATCGACACGGCACGGCCGGGTCAGGGCCTCGAGCGCGCGGATCGCGCCCATCAGCTCCATGCGGTTGTTGGTGGTCAGGGGCTCGCCGCCGCATAGCTCCTTCTCGTGACCGCCGCCGGTCTGGAGGATGGCACCCCAGCCGCCGGGGCCGGGATTGCCCTTGCAGGCACCGTCGGTGTGGATGATCACGTGACTCATGCGCGCCTCCTAACAGGTTCACTTGGCGTCGCGCCACCGAACCGCCTATATGCGTTGCAAGTGTTTGAACGGGCCGCGCACCGGCCCGAACGTGGAGACGGTTCGTGGGTACTATGAGCATCTGGCACTGGGCCCTGGTCGCCATTGTCGCCCTGCTGCTGTTCGGCGGGCGCGGCAAGCTGTCGGGCCTGATGGGCGACGCGGCCAAGGGCATCAAGGCGTTCAAGGACGGCCTGAAGGACTCGGATTCGGACAAGCCGTCGGACGAGCGCGCGGGTGCCCTGCCCCGCACCAACGCCGAAAAAGAAGATCTGAAATCGTAAGCCCCGCATTGACGTCGGAGACCTGACGCATGGGTGGCCTCGCCCCCGGTATCGGCGGCCTTGAAATCCTCGTGATCGGCATCGTGGCCCTGCTTGTGGTGGGGCCAAGGGATTTGCCGTTGCTGATGCGCAAGATCGGCAAGGTGATGGCCCGCGCGCGGTCCATGGCCAATGAATTCCGCTCGAGCTTCGACGAGATGGCGCGCCAGTCCGAGCTGGACGAGCTGCGCAAGGAGGTGCAAGCGCTTCGGACCGGTCAGGGCATGGTCCCGCTGGGGGCCGAGGCCGACTCAGCCTTTCGTGAAATCCGCGACGACCTGAACCGGCCGGTGGACGAACCCGTCATGCTGGCTGCGCCGGACGAATGGCCCGACAGCCCGCCGGTGATGACACCGCTCGAGCCCCTGCCGGCGGCGTCCCCGAATACCCCGGCGAAGGCCGCGACCAGATCCCGCAAATCAACGGCGAAAGCGACCGATGCACCGGCGGCCTCTCGCAAGACCGCCAGCGGCAGAGCGCGTTCGAAGAAGGTCGAGCTGTGAGCCGGCACGAGGCCGACGAGGCCGAGATCGAGGCGTCACGCGCGCCTCTGATGGATCATCTGATCGAGCTGCGCGGACGACTGGTGATCTGCGTGGTCGCCTTCATCCTCGCCTTCTTCCTCTGTTTCGCCTTCGCCGAGCCGCTCTACATTTTCCTCGTGAAGCCGTTTGCGGCAGCCGCGGCCTTTCACCAGTCGGTGGGTGCCCACGGCCACGTTTCGCCACTGGACCTGATCATGGGCACGGCCGGGCTGATCCCCCTGCCCGGCGTCGACGGCCAGACGGTCAATCTGATCTACACAGCGCCGCTGGAAATCCTGTTCACCAAGATGAAGCTCGCCGGTTTCGGGGCCATCGTCCTGGCCTTCCCGGTCCTGGCCTGGCAGCTGTACCGTTTCGTGGCCCCGGGCCTGTACAAGAACGAAAAGGGGGCCTTCCTGCCCTTCCTGCTGGCCGCGCCCCTGCTGTTCACCCTCGGTGCGGCCCTGGTCTATTTCGTCATGCTGCCCTTCGTCATGTGGTTCTCCCTGAGCCAGCAGATCACCGGTGGCGGCGTCTCGGCGGCCCTGCTGCCCAAGGTGTCCGACTATCTGAACCTGGTCACCGCCCTGATCCTCGCCTTCGGCCTGTGCTTCCAGCTGCCGGTGGTGATGACCCTGCTGGGTCTGGCCGGCATCGTCTCGTCAAAGGTCATGGCCGAAGGCCGTCGCTACGCCATCATGGCCGTGGTCGTGGTTGCGGCTGTCGTCACCCCGCCCGATCCGATCAGCCAGATCATGCTCGCCATACCCCTGGTGCTGCTCTACGAAATCTCGATCTGGTGCGTGCGGCTGATCGAGCTGCGGCGCAGGAAGGCGGATGCGGCCGAGGGTCTCGCCTGATCCGGGCCAGCACCGGAACCTCTGCAGAGCCTGGCCGTTTGCATCGGATTCCCATCAGGAGCCCGACCATGACCACCACCCATCGCCTTGTCGCCATCGCTGCCCTCGGAGCCATCGCCTCCGTCAGCGCGGCCTGCACGCCGGCGGACAACACCGCCGACCGCGCCACGGATACGACCATCGTCGAGACCCGCGAAGTGCCCGCCGACCCGATCGTGATCGAGCGCGAGGTCGCTGTTCCCTCGCCGCCGGTGGTCATCGAGAGCGACCGCCGCAAGGGCGACTCCACGACCGTCCGCGCCGACGCGAATGGCCTCGAGGTCGAGACGACCGACCGCTAGACCGCGCCCGACACCATGAAAAAGGCGCCGGACGGTTTCCCGTCCGGCGCCGTCTTTCGTTCGAGCTCAGCGGCCGATCAGCAGCTGTAGTACATGTCGAATTCGACCGGGTGCGGGTGCAGTTGCAGACGCATCACCTCTTCCATCTTCAGCTCGATATAGCTGTCGATGAAGTCGTCATCCATGACGCCGCCCTTCTTGAGGAAGGCGCGGTCCTGGTCGAGGTTGTCGAGCGCTTCCTTCAGCGAGCCGCAGACCTCGGGGATCGAGCCGCGCTCTTCCGGCGGCAGGTCGTAGAGATTCTTGTCGGCAGGCGCGCCCGGATCGATGCGGTTCTCGATCCCGTCGAGGCCGGCCATCAGCAGGGCAACGAAGGTCAGATAGGGGTTGCCCATCGGATCGGGGAAGCGGGCTTCGATCCGCTTGGCCTTGGGCGAATTGACCCACGGAATCCGGATCGAGGCCGAGCGGTTGCGCGACGAATAGGCCAGTTTGACCGGCGCTTCGTAGCCGGGGACCAGGCGCTTGTAGGAGTTGGTGGTCGAGTTGGCGAAGGCATTGATGGCCTTGGCGTGTTTGATGATGCCGCCGATGTACCAGAGGCAGAGGTCCGACAGGCCGGCGTATTTGTCACCGGCGAACAGCGGCTTGCCGTCACGCCAGATCGACTGGTGCACATGCATGCCCGAGCCGTTGTCGCCGAAGGTCGGCTTGGCCATGAAGGTCGCCGACTTGCCGTAGGCGGCGGCGACATTGTGGATGACGTATTTGTAGAGCTGCAGGCGGTCGGCCATGGTCAGCAGGTCGCTGAACTTCAGACCCAGTTCGTGCTGGGCCGGGGCGACCTCGTGGTGGTGCTTCTCCGGCTGCATGCCCAGATCGCGCATCACGCCCAGCATCTCGCCGCGCAGGTCCTGGGCGCTGTCAGTCGGGTTGACCGGGAAATAGCCGCCCTTGTGCGTCGGGCGGTGGCCCATATTGCCTTCGGAATACTCGGCACCCGTATTGGCCGGCAGTTCGATGGAGTCGTAGGTGTAGCCGGTGTCGTGCGGGGCCGTGCTCCAGCGCACGTCGTCGAAGATGAAGAACTCGGCTTCCGGGCCGAAGAAGACGGTGTCGCCCACGCCCGAGGACTGGACATAGGCCAGGGCCTTCTTGGCCATCGAGCGGCTGTCGCGGTTGTAGGGCTCGCCGGTGTCGGGGTTCAGTACGTCGCAGAACAGGAACATGGTCGTCTGCTGGTAGAACGGGTCGATCCAGAAACCGTTCAGGTCCGGCTTGAGCAGCATGTCGGACTCATTGATCGCCTTCCAGCCGGCGATCGACGAACCGTCGAACATGGTCCCCTCTTCGAGGAACTCCTCATCGACCAGGTCGATGTCGAAGGTCACGTGCTGCATCCGACCCTTGGTGTCGGTGAAACGGAGATCGACGTATTTTACGTCCTTTTCCTTGATCTCCTTGAGAATCTTGCCGGCGCTCATGTCTTGCGAATCCTGTCTGGCGGGGGAGGAGAAGTAATGGGCCGCGCCTCTCGGAACGACCCGTGGAGGGTGCGGTTATACGGCCTGGGCGCCGGATTCCCCGGTGCGAATACGGATAACGTCGATCACGTCGGAGATGAAGATCTTGCCGTCGCCGATCTTGCCGGTGCGGGCGGCCGCCTGGATCGCGTCGACCACGGAATTGACCATGTCGTCGGGAACAACCACCTCGATCTTGATCTTGGGCAGGAAGTCGATGACGTATTCGGCCCCGCGGTAGAGTTCGGAATGACCCTTCTGACGGCCATAACCCTTGGCCTCCAGCACCGTCATGCCTTGCACTCCGGCGTCCTGCAGCGCTTCCTTCACTTCATCCAGCTTGAAGGGCTTGATGACGGCTTCAATTTTTTTCATCGGCGATCCCAGGCGGGCTGCTTCGAGCCGCACACTTGGATCGCAAGGGGACATTGCATTGCACAATAAGGCAAGTGTTTTTCGTCCGGCCGCGCCATCCGTGAACGGAGATAAGCAGGGATGACACGCCCCGCCCTGCCCGACTGGCGTGCGGCCATGCCCTGGCCCGGGGTCGAGACGCACAAACACGCGCGCGGACGGCTCGGCGTGGTGTCCGGAAAGGCGAGCCAGACCGGGGCGGCGCGACTGGCGGCACGGGCGGGCCTGCGGATCGGCGCCGGTGTGGTGCGTATCCTGTGCCCGCCGGATGCGACCGCGATCATCGCCCCGGCGATCGAGGCGATCATGCTGACCCCGTTCAGCTCGGACGAAGCTCTGGCCGAAGCGGCCGCCAATCTGGATGCCGTCGTCATCGGCCCGGCAGCCGGGGTCAATGACGCCACCCGGGCCAATGTCCACGCCCTCGCAGGCACCGGGGCCGCCCTGGTCGTGGATGCCGACGGCCTGACCGTCTTCGAGGGCTGGCCCGGAGATCTGTTCGACGCCCTGGATCGCGACGACGTGCTTACGCCACATGAAGGCGAGTTCCGGCGCCTGTTTCCCGGCCTGCTGGAGCAGGGCCGCGAGGCGGCGGCGGCCGAGGCAGCCGGACGGGCCGGCGCGGTCGTGGTGCTGAAGGGTGCGGCGACCGTCATCGCGGCACCGGACGGGCGGCTGGGCGTCAACGACAACGGCACACCCTGGCTTGCTACAGCGGGGAGCGGTGATGTGCTGGCAGGCATGATCGCCGGGTTGATCGCCCAGCGGATGGACAGTTTCGACGCCGCACGGGCGGCGGTCTGGATCCATGCCGAGGCAGCGCGGGGGTTCGGCCCGGGTCTTGTCGCCGAAGACCTGCCAGACCGGCTCCCGGCCGTGCTGGCGGCGCTTTACGCACAGGCCGGCTGACCGCGGCACCCTCACCGGTTTAATTCGTCACCGAAGCGGCCTATCTCGAGCCAACCTCGCTGGAGCCCTGCCTTGTTGATCGTCCTGTCACCGGCCAAGCGGCTGGATTTCACCGAGGCCGAACCCGGCCTGCCCGCGAGCGAGCGGCGCTTTCTGGACGATACAGCGTCACTGGCGCGGACCGCGCGAGCCCGCTCCGTGTCCGAGTTGCGCCAGCTGATGAGCATCTCCGACGATCTGGCGCGGCTGAACCGTGAACGCTTCCAGGCCTTCGACCCCGACTCGACCGACGGCGTGCAGGCCGCCTTCGCCTTCGCGGGCGACGTCTATGAGGGGCTTAAGGCGCGTGAGCTTGATGGAGCCGGCCTGGCCTTCGCCCAGGACCATGTGCGCATCCTGTCGGGTCTTTACGGCCTGCTGCGGCCGCTCGACCGCATCCAGCCCTACCGGCTGGAGATGGGGACGCGGCTGAAGACCCGGCGCGGGTCCAGCCTTTACGACTTCTGGGGCGACCGGATTGCGCAACAGCTGAACGCCGACGCCGAAGGCCAGGGCCGGCGCGTCCTGGTGAACCTGGCCAGCCAGGAGTATTTCGGGGCCGTCGACGCCCGGGCGCTGAAACTGCCGGTCGTGACGCCGCAGTTCCGGGAATCGAAGGACGGCGAGAGCCGGATCATCTCCTTCTTCGCCAAGAAGGCCCGGGGCGGCATGACCCGGTTCGCTATCGACGAGCGCATCGGGAAGGCTGAAGACCTCAAGGCGTTCGATCGCGACGGCTATCGCTTTGACAAGGCGGCTTCCAGCGAGACAGACTGGATATTCACCAGATCGGGAAATTGATCCCGGCTGTCGCCTTCGCAACCGCGAACAGCTAGGCTGGCGATACCAGACTGACAGACGGACGAGACCCCCATGTTCCAATGGCCCAAACGCGGTGACGGCTCCCAGACAGCCGGCGAGCCCTTCCGCGACATCGGCGACCTGAAGGGTCAGGTGGCGGTGATCTCGGGCTCGACCTCCGGCATCGGCCTGGCCTTTGCCCGCGCGATCGCCTCCCGCGGAGGCGATGTGGTGCTGAACGGTCTCGGCGACCCCTCTGAAATCGAACGTACCCGCTCCGAACTGGAGGCCAGCTGCGGTGTGCAGGTCCGGTATCATGCGGCCAATATGCTGCGCGGCGACGAGGTCGCGGACATGGTCGCCTATGGCCGGCACCAGCTGGGCCGGGTCGACATCCTGATCAACAACGCCGGCATCCAGCATGTCGAGGCGGTGGAGAAATTCCCGTCCGACAAATGGGAACAGATCATTGCCATCAACCTGTCCTCGGCCTTCTACGCCACCCGCGCGGCGATCCCGATCATGAAGGCGCAAGGGCGCGGACGGATCATCAATGTGGCCTCGGCGCATGGTCTGGTCGCCAGCCCGTTCAAGTCTGCCTATGTCGCGGCCAAACACGGCGTCATCGGCTTCACCAAGACGGTGGCGCTGGAAGTCGCGCAGGACAACATCACCTGCAACGCCATCTGCCCCGGCTTCGTCGAGACGCCGATCGTCGAAAAGCAGATCGCCGACCAGGCCCGCACTCGCGGGATGTCGAAGGAGGCCGTGCTGAAGGACGTCATCCTCGGCTCCCAGCCGACCAAACGATTCGTCACGACCGACGAACTGACCGGGATGATGCTCTATCTGGTCAGCGACCTCGGAGCCTCGGCCAACGGGGCCAGCTTCTCGATCGACGGCGGCTGGACGGCGCAGTAGCGCGCCCTACCCCACAAACCCGGCCGCCCGCCTCAGCCGGTCATTGATCGCCTCCCCCAGACCGGTCGCCGGGATGGGTGACACCGCGATCCCCGACGGCCGCTCGCGGTCCGCCTCGCGCAGCCTGCGGAACAGGTTGGCCGCCGCCTCGCGTAGGTCGCCGGTCGGGCTCAGGTTCCAGCGGGGGTTCCCGACCCCGGGGCCGAAGCCGAGCAGAATTTCGCCGTCGTGCGCCGCCTCCGCCTCGATCCGTACCGGCGCGTCCGGGGCATAGTGCAGCGCCATCCGGCCGGGTGAGCGATACACCTCTCCACCCCGGTCCAGCGGTCCGACGACAGCCTCGATCTCCTCGCGGGTGACCGAGCCGGGGCGCAGCAGGGAGACGCGGCCGTCCAGCACCGACACCACGGTGCTCTCGACCCCCACGGCGCAGTCGCCGCCGTCCAGCGCCGCCGCCGCGAAGGGGCCGGTCTCCTCGACCGCATCGGCGAAGGTGGTGGGGCTGGGCCGGCCCGAGCGGTTGGCGGACGGGGCAACGACCGGGCGACCGAAGGCAGCGATCACGGCGCGGGCGCGGGCATGGCCCGGCACCCGCACAGCGACGCTGTCCAGACCGGCGCGGGCCAGGTCGCAGACCCGGTCGCGGTCCCGGACGGGTGCCACGATCGTCAGCGGCCCCGGCCAGAAGGCCTCGGCCAGGGCTCGCGCCCGGGCGTCGAACACGGCGATGACTTCGGCCTGCACGGCGTCAGCGACATGGGCAATCAGGGGGTTGAAGCGTGGCCGGCCCTTGGCTTCGAAGATGGCAGCCACTGCGACGGCGTTGCCGGCGTCGGCGGCCAGGCCGTAGACCGTCTCGGTCGGCAGGATGACCAGATCGCCGTTGGAGAGGGCGCGAACGGCCTCGATATCGGACACGGTCAGCCGCGCTGCGCCTGAAGCGCCACCCGCACTGTCACCTGCCGTCCCACCAGCCCGTTCCACGGCCCCGATGTCCCTATGCCGAAATCCGCGCGGTCCAGAGCGAACGCGCCGGTCAGATGCGCCCGGTCGCCACTGACGCGCAAGTCCACCGGAAAGGCGATCGTCCGGGTCTGCCCCCGGATTGTCACCGCCGCCTCAGCCGTATAGGCCTCCCCGCCCCGGTGCCGCAGCCCCTGAAGATCAAGGCGGATGTCGGGATATCGGGCCGAGTCGAGGAAGGCCGGGCCGATCGCGCGTGAACTGGCGGCCGAGGGTGACATCTTCAGCGAACGCGACTGAACCACCACCCTGGCCCGGGTCTGAACGGGCGAATCCGGATCGAACACCACATCGGCGCGCCAGTCTTCAAAGCGGCCTGTGTGAGACCCGCCAAAAGCCCGCACGGCCATCTCGATCCGGGATGAATCCCGCGTGACCGACCAGCCGGGCGGCGCCGCTGCCCCACCCGTCAGGAGCAGCAGGCCACAAAGACCTGCAAGGCGAAGGGCTAACCGACCTGGTCGCGGCGCGGTATCCATGGAATCATCCGGTGAAGGACATTGTCCCTGTCGACGAACTGATGCTTCAGCGCCGCCAGAACGTGCAGCGCCACCAGCGCATACATACCCTTCATCACCAGTTCGTGCACATCCATCAACTGCCGCGACACGGCACGCCCGCCCTCGATCGGCAACAGCGGCCAGTTGAACAGGCCGAACCAGCTGATCTCACGGCCAGAGGCCGAACTGGCAAGCCAGCCGGTCAGGGGCATGGCGATCAGGGCGACATAGAAGAGGATGTGGATGCCCCGGGCCAGAAGCTTCTCCCAGCCCTTCATCGTCCCGGGCATCGGCGGGGCGGGATTGGCCAGCCGCCAGCCGATCCGGGCCAGGGTGAGGATCAGGACCGTCAGCCCGGCAGCCTTGTGGATCTGGACGAATTCCCGGGAGATCGCCTGCCCCTCCGTCGCCTCATGCGCGGTAATGAGGAGGACCTGCGACAGGATCATCAGTGCGATGAGCCAATGAAGGATCACCGAGACGGTCGAATAACGACTGCGTGGCTCTGCCATGAGATGTCTCCAGTATAGGTCATATTTATGGACTATATCGCCGTCCACGCCAAGCCCACTTGCGTGCCGTCGCGGCAAGGCGTCAAGAACGCTTAAAGACAATGCAGAACCAGGCCCGACTGCCGATGACATACCAAGCCCCAGTTCGCGATCTCGCCTTCACCCTGCAGGCCGTGGCGGGCATCGACCAGGTCGCGGCCACCGGTGCCTTCCCCGACTATGACGCCGACCTGCTGGGCGCGGTGCTGGAGGCCGCAGCGCAGTTTTCGGAAGGCGTACTGGCCCCGCTGAACCGGATCGGCGACCAGAAGGGCTCGACCTTCGCCGACGGAAACGTGACGGCGGCACCGGGCTTTGCCGACGCCTATCGCCAGTTCGCCGAGGGCGGCTGGACCGGCCTGTCAGCCCCCACCCACACCGGCGGCCAGCAACTGCCCAAGGCGCTGGAACTGGCGGCCTTTGAGACCGTACACGCCGCCAACATGGCCTTCGGCCTGTGTCCCATGCTGTCGCTGGCCGCGATCGAGGCGCTGGAGGCGCACGGGACGCCGTCGCAGAAGGATATCTATCTGACCCGGCTGGTGTCCGGCGAATGGACCGGTGCCATGGTCCTGACCGAGCCGCAGGCGGGTTCGGACCTCGGAGCCCTGACCACGACGGCGACGCCGAACGGCGACGGGACCTATGCCCTTAACGGCCAGAAGATCTACATCACCTGGGGCGACCACGACGTCACCGAAAACATCGTCCACCTCGTGCTGGCCCGCCTGCCCGACGCCCCCCCGGGACCCAAGGGGATCAGCCTGTTCCTGGCCTCGAAATTCCACGTCATGGCCGACGGAACGCTGGGCGAGCGCAACGGCTTCCGCCCCGTAGGCGTCGAGCACAAGCTCGG
>CANMXH010000047.1 GCA_947501315.1 Caulobacteraceae bacterium
CTGCAGCGCAACCATGGCGCCGACGTTGGTATTGATGCTGTTAGCCATTTTGGCTGTCCCTTTGTCTTTGACATTGTCCGACGCCATTTTGGCTGCCGGGAGCGTTCTGCTCGGGACCACAGGGAGCAAGGACGAGGCCAGCGCACAACGGGGTGCGCCAGGGCCTCCAGCGATTGTTTTTATTGAATTATTTATTCGTCCGGCTGCGTTCCGCCGGGCAGAACCTGCCAAGCCCGGGCACGTTCTGCCGGGTAGTCGGCACCGGGTGCCGGCAGAAATGTGCCGGGCCGGAACCGCCCTGCGCCGTCCCGCCCGTCAGTGCCGGGCGCAGCACCGGTCAGGGCCGGATCAGCGTCCTGCGCCGGGCGTCCGCTTCACCTCGCCACCGGTCCTGCAGCGCCCGTTCGGCCATCAGGGTTGCAACGGCAGAGGCCCGGGCGTTCTCGCAGGCCACCAGACGCTCCCCCCGTTCCATATAGGCGACTTCAAGATCGGCGAGCGTCGGGGTCTCCGGCAGCCTCTCCAGGACGCACGGCGTCGTAACCGATGCCGGCAGGATCAACCGGGGCGGCTCCGCAGACGGCGGGCGCGAGGCGGCACAGCTCGCGGTCATGAGCGGAAAGGCGAGCCATACGGCCCGGTTCCAGCGGCGTTTCAGCATCATGGGCCCTCCTGGCCTCGACTGCGGCCCGCGCGGTCGTCCGCGCGACCGCGACGGTCTGTTGATGAAGCCGGTCGAGACGCTGCATCTGACCGACAGCCCCCTCGACCTCGAGTCGGCGGGCGGCAGCCTCCGCCCTCGCGAGCGACGCCGCCGCCTCGGCCACCTGCAGCCGGTGTCTGGCCAGTCCGAAGGGATCCCAGCGGAAACCCAACCCGGAGAGAAGGATCAGGCTCACCCCCAGAACCCCGACCAGACCCAATGCCCAACCCCTCGGGGTCAGGATCCGGAGCATCGGCAGGACCCTCAAGGGAACACCTTCCGGTCCAGCTCGAAATGGGGACCATCCTTCAGACTGCTCCAGTCACCACCCCAGACAATCGCCGTCCCCTGCCGCACGGCGGCGGCCTTGAATGCGGCGGCGATGCGCGGATACAGGGGCCAGTCCCAGCGCACCTGCCCCTCCACCAGAGCCGCGACATCGACCGCATGGCCCGTCAGGTGACGCGACCGCTTGGTCCGGCTTGCGCCTGCCCTCACCAGCGCGGCCTGACGCTCCGGCGTGCGCAGGCCTTCCGTGACCATGAATTCCACCGGGCTCAGGGCCGCGGCTTCGCGCACCAGGGCGACCAGGCGGGGGTGGACCCCCGTCAGCCGCCTGAGCGATCGCTCCGACAACCGAAAGGTCATGCCCGCTCCTCCCCGACCGTCCGCGGCCGCAGCATCGCCAGGGTCGCGATCAGCTGCTGGGCCGTCGGCGCGACGAGATAGATCACGAGCAACAGCGCCAGCAGGAGCATGAGGGCCTGCGCCAGCCCCGGCGTGGCCTCGGGCGGCACCGCGGCAATCAGGCGGTCGAGCAACAGCCAGGCGACCGCGCTGGTTGCGAACACATAAAGCCTCCGCCACAGCCACCGGCCCTCAGCCAGCAGCGGGGCATCCGGCATGGAAGGCACGGTCATCGGTCATCCTCCGGGTCATCAAGGTGAGCGGCACTGCGTCGCCAGCCGGGGCTGGCCTCGGCGAACAGATCCTGGTCGGTCAGACGGCCCGGACTGTCCCAGGCCTCCATGTCCAGCAGCGAGGCATCAGGGCTTTCATGGGAGAGGGTCATGGTGCGGCTCATCCGACCGCCACCAGCCAGACGACACCCGGGGCACCATCACCGCCGACACCACCGACGGAGATACCCGCTCCGCCGCCGCCTCCACCGCCGCCCGAGGCTCCACCCGCTGCGCCCGCATGGCCTGCCCCTGACGCCGCCGCGCCGCCCCCGCCTCCGCCGCCACCGGCCGAGGCCAGGGCGGGCCGGGGAGCCGCCGTTCCGGCCGAGCCCGCAGCGCCCGCTCCACCGGCCCCGCCGGCGGCCCTGACCGTGGTCCAGCCTCCGTCGCCGCCGGCGCCACCCGCCCGGGCCAGACCCGTACTGTCGAGCCCGCCGCCGGCCCCGCCGCCGCCCGACGCATCCGGCCGGTCAAGACTTCGGCCCGCCTGACCTGCAGCCGCGATAGTGGAGGCCCCACCGGCGTTGGCGGGCGGTACGCCCCGGCCTCCCGCGCCGGCTACGCCACCCAGGCTGTCACCCGGCCCACCGCCGCCACCCCCCGATGCTGCCAGCAGGACCGTCCCGCCAAGCGCAACGCTGCTGGCACCGCCGTCCCGGCCCGCGGTCCCGCGCCCGCCGGGGCCGCCGGCCCCCACAACCACGTCCAGCGTTCCACCCAGCAGCTCTGCCGACCATTCAGCCCGACCGGTTCCGCCCGCACCGCCGCCGCCGCCGCCGAAGCGCGGGCCAGAAGCGCCGAAGGCCCCGGCCCCGCCTCCCCCGCCGCCGCCAACCGCGACGACCTCGACGCTGCGCGCCCACCGGGGCACCGGATAGCTTCCGTTGGCGGTGAAGACGGTCACCGACCGCCGGCCGGCACCCTGGCCGACGGTTATCCGGCCGGTGGCGCGATCGACGGTGAAGACGTCATTCCAGACCGAACCGTCAGCGCTGACCTTCAGCCTGAAATCGTCATCCCCGACCAGCCCCAGCTCGGCCCGCCCGCCCCAGCCGCTCTGGAACAGCAGGGACAGGACATCACCGGACGCCTCCTTGTTCAGGGTCAGGCGCAGGTCGCCCGTGCCTCCGGCCGAGGCTTCCCGCGCCGTCCAGAGCGCACTGTTCAGCCGGACCGCAAAGGGATTTGCCGCATCCGCCGTGGTGCCCAGCCCCAGCCGGCCGAGGGCCTGGGCCACACCCAGACGCTCTCCCAGCCTCACCCAGTCGCGGCCATGCCGCACCACGATCTCACCGGCGTCCGCGACCAGAGCCGTCAGGCCGTCCCCGGCCGGCACACGCATCCAGCCACCACCCTCGGCCCGCATCAGCGCGCCGGTCGGCTGGAGGCCCCAGTCCGCTCCCCTCGCCCCCGACGGCAGGATCCACAGCGCACCGTCAGCCGGGGCGTCCGGCTGGGCGGTGAGGGTTCGGCTGACCACGACCGTCTGGACCAGGGCGTCCAGCCGGGTCAGCGCCTCGTTCACCGTGACATGCTTCTGCATCTGCCCGGCCGCCAGATAGGGCAAGGCCAGCCGGGCGCTGTGGTCGTCGCTCATGGAAATCTCCGAAATCGTGTCGGAGATCAGTCTGGCCGGGCGGCTTCCTCAGGCGGGCTGATGACGCTGCCGACGTCAGGAAACGGCCTGAAATCAGGGACTTGAGACGAACAGATATGCTGGCAATCGGCGAAAGGCTGGCAGAGCGAGTCCCGGCTAGAGCCGCTGGAACGCCCCCCGGGCCACCACGGGACCGTCCGGCCTGTCCGCCGCCGGCGTGTGGCCCGGCGCCTCCATGGAGACGGCGACCGCCTTGGCAGCGCCGGCCGGACCGGACAGGGCCCGACCGAGGCTGTGGTGCGAGGTGGCCGAGCCATCGATGGCACCGACCAGCTGCACATCGCCCTCGGGCATGACCAGCCACAGGTGCGGCACACGGGTATCGCCCGCCATCTCGTTCGTCGGGGCCAGGTAGAGCTCCCCGGTGCCGGCGTCATAGGCCAGCGTCATCGCCGCTTCGCCGCTCTCCAGCGTCAGGGTCGCTACACGGATGGCCGCCGGCGGCGGGGCAGTTGCCACTTCCGGGGCCGGCACCGGTTGCGCCGCCAGCATGACCACCGCCGCCAGACTCGCTGCCAGCAGGCCAGTCGAGCCGATCGCCCAGCGCCGCCAGAAGACGACCCTGTTGTCATTGGCCGCAACCGGCGGTGTCAGACCGGCCTCGACACGCGGCCAGACCCCTGCCGACGGCTCGACCGGGTCAATACCGTCAGCCAGGCCGCCCAGATGCCCGTTCCAGGCCTCGACATGCGTCGCGAAGGCGGGTTCGGCAGACGCGCGGGCGCGCGCCGCAGCCTCGTCCTCCGGTGAAAGGACCCTCAGGGCCAGCTCTCCCGCAAGGGCCAGATCGTCGTCCATGCCGCTGTTCTCGGTGGGATCGGTCATGATTCCAGACACATCCTGAGCCGCATCATTCCCCGACGGATCCAGCTCTTCATCGTGCCCAACGGCACATTCTCGCGCGCCGCCAGGGCATCATAGGTCATGCCGTCCATGAAGGCCGTGCGGATGGCACCTCCGGTCCTGTCGTCCAGCTGACCGAGACAGTCGTTGAGGCGGCGCACGTCGTCGCGGGTCTCAAGCGACTCGGCCGGCGAGGGTCCCTCGTCGGCGATCACGGTGACCGCCTCGTCGATCGGTGTCGACCTGCGCATGGCCGCACCCGACCGCAGGCGGTCAATCGCCCGGTTGCGGGCGATGGTCACCAGCCATGTAATGGGGCTCGCGCGGGAGGCATCAAAGCTCCCGGCCTTCCGCCATACGGTCAGATAGGTGTCCTGCAAGACGTCCTCAGCCAGCTGTCTGTCGGCCAAGATACGCAGGGTCACGCCCAGTAGCTTCGCCGAGGTCGCGTCATAGACACGGCGGAAGGCGGCTCGATCCCCCTCGCCGGCACGGCCGAGCGCCTGGGCCAGTTCATCTCGGGTCAGGATCGCGCTCATTCAGGGGTCCGGCAATGGGGAGGTTCGACTTGGCGGGGACGCCGGTCGTTCGTCAAGCGGTTCAATCGTGCAGATAGACGATGCGTCGCAGCTTCGGATTTCGGCGCATATCGGCGACGTGACCCTCATGCGCCCCCCCTGCACGCGCCTCCCGCTCATTGGCCTCGACCCAGTGGGTGGTCTCGATATCCTTCTGCAACGACCTGGCCGCCATCAGGTGGCCGGGAAACAGGAAGTCCACAAAGTCACCCGCCAGGGGCACCTCACTGGTCGCAGCATCGACCCCCAGATAGCCCACCATCCTCAACAGGGTTCCCGGCATCGCCCTCGCTCGAGCCGCCTGAACAAGGAGCCAAGCTCCTGCTCCGACGCTGTAGATGATCCCCAGACCGGGTATCCAGGTCACCAGACCGTCGAGTCCGACGCCAAAAGGGCCGAGGCCGATCACGCGGTCGGACAGCTTCTTGACGCCCTCGACATTGGACCAGATCTTCTCAATATCCGCGACCGACCGTCTGGCCATGCCTGCCCTCCCGAAGCGAGCTCGTAACGTGCCATGACGAACCCCGTTCAGCCGGAAAGGCAAGGTCCCTTCGCAAAAACGATCATGTGGGCCGGCAGGTTCTCACTGGCGGGGCTGGTCGCAGTGCCGACCTTCATGGCCCTGGTGGCGCTCACCGGAATGCGCAACCAGTACGCGGATCTGGTTGCCCAGTTCACCGCGCCCGCGTTCTTCGCCAGCGTGGCCCTGGGGATCGCCTTCCTGCTCTTCCGTAAACGGCGCTGGGCTGCCGCGAGTCTGGTGCCTGCGGCCCTGCTTTTGCTCGCCGTGTCTCCCCAGTGGTTCCCGACGGCCTCCCGACCCGAGGCCGGCGCGGCCTCGATCCGGCTCTATTCGGCCAATCTCTGGGTCCGCAACCGCGACGTGGAGGCCATCGCCGCTTCCATCCGCCAGGCCGACGCCGATGTCGTCATGCTGATCGAGCTGGGCGACCCCACGGCGCCCCATCTGGACGCGTTGATCGGAGACTATCCCCACCGGATCGCCAGCCCCCGGATCGATCGTCCAAACGGCGACGTCCGTTCGGTGATCGCGTCCCGATATCCGCTTGTCGCGCTCCCGCGTCCTGACAGGTTCGAGGCGGTCGGCGCCACGGCCATGACCCCGCTCGGCCCGGTCAATCTGGTCAGCGTCCATCTCACCCGACCCTGGCCCTTCGAGGAATCATGGGGCCAGATCAGCCAGACCATGGCCCTCGACGAGATGCTTCAGAGCCTGAGCGGCCCGCTTGTCGTCGCCGGTGATTTCAACAGTGTCTCAAACGCCCGCATCGGCAAGATGGTCCAGCGTGACATCAGCCTTCGCCCGGCCGCGGGGTTCCCCGGCACCTGGCCGGCGGCCTTGCCGTCCTTGTTCGGGATCACCATCGACCAGGTCTATGTCTCGCCTGACCTTGCCTTCGTCAGCCGCCGCCTCGGTCAGCCCACGGGCTCGGACCATCGCCCGGTAGTGACGGAAATCACCCGCGCGGCGCCCTGACCAGGGCGGCCAGCCGTTCGGCATGGCCCTCCGACGGAAAATCATCAGCGATCCAGCCGTCCTCGAACGCCTTCAGGATTTTCCCGGTCTCCGGCCCGGGCTCCACGCCGAGCCTCGCCAATTCCCGGCCTCCGACCGGCATGGACGGCCGTCGCCAGCCCCGGGCCAGAGCCAGCAACCGCTGCGCATCGTCGTCCCCGGCCGGGTTCTCCGCCCACCGACGGTTCAGGGCGTCGGCGACCGCACGCACGCCGAAACGATAGGCCGCGGCACGGACGTCGGGGTCGCTCATCACCAGGCTGACAGCAGGGTCTGCCACGGCGGCGGCGGTCAGCCGGTCGCGGGTTGAGTTTGGCAACCGAAGCCGCGCTGCGGCCTCTCGCACGACCCGCTCGTCGCTCGGGAGCAGGGTCATCAGCCGGATCACCGGATCGCCGCCCTGCGCCACAGCCGCTTCGAACTGCGGACCGGCCGCGGCCTCCGGCAGGATCTGCGCCAGCACCCCGGCGGCCGACATGGCCGCCATGGCCTCGCGGGGGTCCGGGGCCGCCAACAGGGTCGTCAGCTCTTTTGAGACCCGCTCGGCCGACAGCCGTGTCATTCCGGGTGCCAGCGTCCGGCAGGCCGCCAGGGCCGCAGCATCGGGTTCACCCCGACCGTACCAGGCGAAGAAGCGGAAAAATCGCAGGATCCGCAGATAATCCTCGCGAATCCGCGTCTCCGGATCGCCCACAAAGACGATTCGTCCTGCAACCGCATCCGAAACACCCTCTCCGGTCGGATCGAACACCCGCCCCTCACCGTCGGCATAGAGGGCGTTGAGCCGGAAATCCCGGCGGGCGGCGTCCTCGGCCCAGTCGTCGGTAAAGGCCACGGTCGCATTGCGGCCGTCCGTCGTCACGTCGCGGCGCAGGGTCGTGATCTCGAACGGCTGGTGCGCCGACACCGCCGTCACCGTGCCATGGGCAATGCCGGTCGGAACGGCCTTCAGCCCTGCAGCGCGGATCGCCCGGTCGGTCTCCTCGGGCTCCAGCGTCGTGGCGATATCGATGTCCGCGACCGGGGCCCCGATCAGGGCATTGCGCACGCATCCGCCGACGAAGCGGGCGCAGTCAGGACCACCCGCCGCCTCCAGCGCCGCCATGACTGCGCGCGTGGCCGGGGCCGTCAGCCATGGCTGGTCGTCGAGCCGCCTCACGCCGCATCCTCCGCCACCGCGACCTGCGGCAACGCCTCCTCGCCGTAAAGCCGCGTCCGCAGCGCCCGCACGATCCCCGCCGTCACGCCCCAGATATAGCGCTGCCCATGCGTCATGGACCAGTACCACCGGCGGGGCTGGCCCTCGCTGTCATAAGAGTCACGGCTGTGGTTGGAAGGGTCCATCAGGAAATCCCACGGCACCTCAAACACCTCGGCCACCTCATCCGGCGACGGTGTCGTGGCCGGCCGGGCGGTCAGCCAGCCGACCACCGGGGTCACCAGAAAGCCGGTTCCGGTCTCATAGGCATCACCGACCCCCAGCACCTCGACCAGCGCCGGGTCCAGCGCCACCTCCTCGAAGGCCTCGCGCAGGGCGGCCTCGACCGCCGTCTCGCCCGGGTCCAGCCGCCCGCCCGGAAAGGCGATCTGGCCGGTGTGACTGGCGAGGCTGTCGGAGCGGCGGGTCATCAGCACCGTCGCCCCCTCCGGCCCTGCGATGACCGGAATCAGGACGGCTGCGGGGCGCAGGGTTCGCTCGGGCCGCTCGGCACCCGGGTTGAGATCAAAGTCCGATCGCGCAGGCGGACGACCGGGCGTCCAGGCAGCGGCCGGCTCAAGCTGGTCGATCAGCCTTTCCCTCAGGCTTGAGAGACTCATTCCACGCCCGCCCCGTCAGGCCCCAGCGCAAAGGCGACGCCGCCCGACCGCACCGTCAGCCGCCCGTCCTCCACGCCCGCCATCTCGACCAGTTCATAAAAGACCGGCCGTGTGATCCGCGCCCACAGGTCCGCCCGGACATGCACCGACGGCGACGGCTCTCCCGTCTCCGGGTCGGTATCGACGCGGATCGGATGCTCCGGCCCCGCCCCGGCCTCGTCACCGACATCGGTGGTGAAGACCAGCACCTCCCCGCGTCGCGCCACACTCACAGCCCGGAACGGCAGGTCCTCAACCCGGATCGACAGCTTCTCACCCGGCGTGACCAGCACATAGCCGTCGTCGTCCTTGCGCAGCACGGTCGAGAACAGTCGCACCAGCTCCGCCCGCCCGATCGGCGAGCCCTCGTGCATCCACAGGCCGTCACGGCGGATGAGGATGTCGATCTCGCCGCAATGCGCCGGGTGCCAGAGGTGCACGGGTGGCAGGCCACGACCCGGCGCCTGCTTCGCCGCCGCCGCGACGCCCGCCAGTCCGGTCTTGCTGTCTGCGGATTCAGCCATGGGTCAGACTTAGGCTGCGTTTCCCTGTTCGGAAAGGCGCGGGATCCGCCGTCAGGCGGGCGCGACCGGTCCCGATGGCTCGCCCGCGCCGCGCCACAGCACCCGACGCTGATCGACCGGACCGGACAGGCTGACGTCCGCCGCGGGCCGAAAGCCAAACCGTCCGAACCAGGGAAGATCGCCGACCAGCAGAATACCGGCGTCCCCGGCATGGTCGACGCAGGCCTGCACCAGATCGGCGCCCAGCCCTGCCCGACGGCTCGCGGCGGAAACCGCAATCGGACCGAGGAACAGTGCGGGCTCCCCGCCGATGGTGATGGCCCACAGCCGCACCGAACCGATGATCCGTCCGTCCTCACGCGCGACAAGGCCGACAGCCACACCCGCCCGCTCCCGCAGCCGTTCCGCCGTCTTGGCGAAGCGGCCGGGGCCGAAGGCGGCCAGAACCAGAGCCTCGACCGCCGATGCATCGGCGGGGGCTTCGGTCTCGATGCGCCAGGGGGCTTCCCGGGGCGCGTGTCTGGCGGGGGCGTCGGACATGAGCGCGCGCAACTAGGGCTCGCCGTCCCGTGAATCAACCGGCTTTTGAAAAGTCGGGTGCCCGCTTCTGGCCGAAGGCCATGAAAGCCTCCATCGCCTCAGGGCTCGACATCTGGCTGCCGAAGGCCTCGCCCTCGCGCTGCATCAGCGCCCAGAGGTGTTCGGCGTCCCGCATCAGCCGCTTGGTCTTGCGGATGGAATTGGGGGCCCGCGCCGCCAGCCTGCCTGCGAGGTCGACCGCCACGGCATCGACCTGGTCCGCCGGCACGGCCCGGTTGGCCAGCCCCCAGGCCACCGCGGTCCGACCATCGATCGGCTCGCCGAGGGCGAAAATCTCGAACGCCCGTTGATGGCCAACGACCGCCGGCAGCAGCATCGACGACGCCGCCTCGGGCGCCAGCGCCAGATTGATGAAGGGGGCCGAAAGCAGGGCGTCCTCGGCCACCACCACCATGTCGCAATGCAGCAGCAGGGTCAGGCCGATACCGACCGCCCGGCCCCGGACAGCGGCCACCGCCGGCTTGTCGAGATCGGCCAGGGCCCGCAGGAAATGGAAGACGGGCGCGTCGATCACCTGCCCTCCGCCCTGCGATCCGATGGCGATGAAGTCGGCGATATCGTTGCCGGCCGAGAAGCTGTCGCCCTCACTCCGGAACATCAGCACCCGGACGGCGTCGTCCGTCCGCGCGCGCCGCGTCGCCTCGGCCAGCGCCGCATACATGGCCTGGGTGATCGCGTTCTTCTTTTCCGGCCGCGCCAGTGTGACGGTCAGGACGCCGCCTGCCAGCTCGGTCTGAATTTGGTCGGTCACGCTGCCTCTCCCACTTGGATCATTGTCCACCAGTCCACGCCGTCCGCATCGCGCGTCCGGGTCACCCGGCCCCGATGCAGCAGATAGTTCAGATGCGCGATCGCTTCGCCCGTGGCCATACCGCGCGCGCCGTCCCCGACCGTCCGCGCGAACAGGGCACCGAAGACATCGACCGCCCGCTTCGGGGTCTGCAAGGTCTTCTCCAGCCGCTTCAACGACACCTCATGCCCCCGGATCAGGGCGTCCAGCCGCGTATGCACACCGAAAAACGGCTCACCATGTGACGGCAGGATCAGGCCGTCATGGGGCAGGATGCCCTTCATCCGCTCCAGCGAGTCCAGCCAGTCGCCCAGCGGATCGGCCTCCGGCTCGGTCGGCCAGACCGACACATTCGACGATATCCGCGGCAGGATCTGGTCTCCGCCCAGCACCACGCCGTCGGTCTCGCGCCACAGACAGGCATGCTCGGGGCTGTGTCCCTCGCCGATCACGACCCGCCAGTCCTGCCCGCCGATCTTCAGCCGATCGCCCTCGCGCATCCGCACATAGCCCGTCGGCATCGGTGACACCGCGCGGCCGAACTGACCGAACTCACGCCGCCAGGTCTCGACCTGGCCCTCGTCCCAGCCGGCGGCGCGATAGTGGATCGCCCCCGCCTCAGGTGCCGGCTGTCCGGTGTCCGCCAGCAGCATGCGCGCAGTGACATATTCCACCCGCGTCATCACCAGCGGCGCACCCGTCCGCTCACACAGCCAGCCGGCCAGGCCGATATGGTCGGGATGCATATGGGTGCAGATCACCCGCGTGACCGGCTTCCCGCCCAGGGGCCCCGCCAGCAGGGCGTCCCAGCGATCGCGCGAATCCGGAATGCTCAGCCCGGTATCGACCAGCACCCAGCCGTCACCGTCCTCAACGGCATAGACATTGATGTGGTTCAGGGCGATCGGCATCGACAGCCGCATCCACAGCACACCCGGCGCGACGGTCACGGCCTCACCGAAGCCGGGCGGTACGGGATGCGGATAGGTCAGCCCGCGTCCGTCGCGCGCCGCCTGATCGCTGTCCGCCGGGGCGACTCCGTCCGCCAAGTCCGTCTCCAATTGCAACGCATGGACCTGATACCCCCAAGCGGCGGGTCCCGTCCAGCCACTCATGGCCCGGACCGCTCGCCTGACGCCTTGACCCCGCCACATCACCCCGCCAAGGGTGGGTGAAACGGTTTTCCTGTCCGGAGTGTTCTCGTGTTCCACAAAAACTTGCTCGCTCTGGCGGGCGGAGCCCTCGCCCTCGCACTCATCGCGACCCAGCCAGCCCTTGCGCAGGACATCCCGGACAATCCCGATCCGGGCGGTCGTTCGGAATCCGACCGGGCCTCCGGCAACGTCCGCGGCGAAAGCGTGCTGCCGGGCCGGATCGGCGGCGGTCGTCCTGACCGCCCCCAGGACAACCGTGCGACCCGCAATCGCAACGCGCCGCCGGCCCCGCCGACGCCCGAGCAGATCCTCGCCGAGGCGCAGGCCCTCATCACCGCCGCCGGCCCGGCCTGCCAGGTGACCGAGGCGCTTCAGCCCGGCGTCGATCCCGAGCAGCGGAAAATCTATGAGGCTGTCTGCGCCGAAGGCCCGGGCTACATCCTGGTCGCTGCAACCCCGCCCCAGGCCTTTGACTGCCTTGAGCTCGCCGGCACCGCCGCGACGGCCCGCCTGCGCGACCCCGCCGCCGACGTCGGCCAGCAGTGCCTGATGCCCGCCAACCAGAACGGCCTTGCCGTCATCGGTGGCTGGGCCCGCACCGCCGGCGTCAGCTGCACGATCGATCAGGCCGTCGCCATCGGCAAGAGTGACGCCGACAACATCGTCTATGAGGTCGGCTGCGCCGGCGTGGACGGCTACTGGCTCGAAAAGGTCGGCACCGGCTGGAAGCTTCAGGACTGCCTGCAGATCTCGTCTGTCGGCGGAACCTGCCGCTTCACCACCGGCCAGGAACAGGCCGACGGCTTCGAGCCCAAACTGGCCGGCACCGACGCCGCCGCCTGCGACGTCACCCAGGTTCGCCTGATGGGCCAGAATGCCAACGGTCGCTTCTATGAAGCCAAATGCGCCGCCGAGGGCGAAGGCTATATCGCCCGCATCAACACCGAGGGCGTGACCCAGCAGATCTATCCCTGCGCCACCGCCCAGCGCATCGGCGGCGGCTGCCGCTTCACCCCGGCCCCGGCGGCGCCTGCCCCGACCGAGTAACCGGACGGCAGTTCCATCGAAACGACGCCCCGGGGTTCGCTCCGGGGCGTTTTTGGTTACAGCGATCCCCGCTTCACAGACCGCCCCGACGCGCCTTAAGCAGGGCCTATGCGTATCGCCACCTGGAACGTGAACTCCGTCAACGCCCGCCTGCCGACGGTGCTGGCCTGGCTGGAGGCGGCCCGGCCCGATGTGGTCGGTTTCCAGGAGATCAAATGCCTGGACGAGAAATTCCCGCGCGAGGCCTTTGAGTCGCTCGGCTACAATGTCGAGACCAACGGCCAGAAGACCTACAACGGCGTCGCCCTGCTCTCGAAATACCCGCTCAGCGACGTCAGACGCGGCCTGCCCGGCGTCGACGCCTCGGGTTTCGAGGCCGAGTTCGAACAGGCCCGCTATATAGAGGCCGTGATCGAATGCCCGCGCCCGGTCCGCGTCGGCTGCCTCTACCTGCCCAACGGCAACCCGATCGGCACGGAAAAGTTCGCCTACAAACTGGCCTGGATGGACCGGCTTCAGGCCCATGCGAAGGACCTGCTCCGGCAGGAAGAGGCCTTCACCCTCTGCGGCGACTACAACGTCATCCCCACCCCGGACGACGCGAAGAACCCGGCGGCCTGGACCGGTGACGCCCTGTTCCAGCCCGAAAGCCGCGCCGCCTTCCGGGCCCTGACCCATCTCGGCCTGTCCGAGGCCGGGGCCCTGGGCAAACAGCCGCCGGGCACCTTCACCTTCTGGGACTATCAGGCCGGAGCCTGGCAGCGCGACCACGGCATCCGTATCGACTTCCACCTGCTCTCGCCCCAGGCGGCCGACCGCTTCGTGGGCGTCGAGACCCATCGCGACGCCCGCGACATGGACAAGCCTTCGGACCACGTCCCCGTCGTCGTCGAGCTGGAGGACTGAGCTTGGCTGATGTGCTCAGGGTCATACTGCTGGTCGCCCTTGCGGCCGCGGCCCTGACCACGGGGGCCCTGGTGCTGAACTGGTGGATGGAGCCGGTCCGCCGCATGCGCCGGGCCCTGCTGAAATCGCTGGGTGTCACCCCCGAGGCCGAGGCCCTTTCACCCGCCGAGGGCCGCGCCGCCGGCCTCGACTTCGACGGTGCCCAGGTCGCCGTGCTCTGGAACCGCGGCGGCGCCGGCCTGGTCTATGCCTTCGAGGAGATCGAGGGCGGCGAGATCATCGTCGACGGCCATGTCGTCGCCCGCGTCCGCCGCGGCGAGGCCCGCAAGGCGCTGGACCTCATGGCC
>CANMXH010000048.1 GCA_947501315.1 Caulobacteraceae bacterium
CGGTCACTGTGTCCCGGGCCGACGGGGGCAGGGCAGAGAACGCCCGCTGCAGGCGTGACAGCCGCCCGGCCCGGTAGGGGTTGGTCTGATAGCGGATGTCGTGGTCGCCCAGCCGGTACCGGACCCGGTCCTCGCCGGCGGTGAAGGCGGCGGCATTGGCCGCGAGTTCGGGCAGGAACCGGTCCACGATCAGGCTGATGACAGCGCCGAGATCGTCCGGGATCGACGTGACCGACCGGGCGTCGGCTCTCCCGGACCCGTCGAGCGCCCACAGGCGCGTGACCCAGGCGGCGACAGCCGGGGCCCGCGCCCGCATGATCCGGCCCGGGGTCGGGTCGGAATGGAAATGCCGGTACATGGGACCGAACAGCCCGACATCTGCGCGTGTCGGCGCATCGCCCATGAGCCAGTCCCGACGGCTCAGGACAGGTTCGAGGGCCGTCAGCAGATCCAGATAGTCCGCCTCGATCGCGGCCCGGTTCGCCGATGTCACGCCCTCACCGCGCAGATAACGGGCGCGCTGCCGCCACAGGATGGCCAGACGTCTGAGGGCAGGCGGGCCCGGGATGTCCCGCAGCATGCCGCGCGCCAGTCGCCCGCTCATCACACGGGCATCCTCAGTGAAGGCCCAGCGGTAGTAGAGCGCGGGTCGCCAGAGATGCTCGTCGGCAAAGGTCTCGATGAGTCCGGCCATGAAGGCACAGGCCGGGTCTGAAGGGGTCAGGGCAGGTTCCGGCCATTCGGTTTCGAGGGCGTCGATGATCCGGACCGTATCCGTCATCCAGCGTCCGTCGGGGAGTTCCAGTTGCGGCATCTGCTGCACGCCGGTGTGCCGGGCCAGTCGGCGGAAGCTGCCGACAGTCATCTCCTCGAGTCGATAGGACAGGCCCTTGGCGCGCAGATAGCCCTCGAGCTTGCCCGTGAAATACGACAGATCCAGCCCATGCACGATCAGCATTGAAACACTCCGGCCAGATCGATTGACCGCCCTAGCTGCCATCATCATTATGGCAGCCTGAATGCCAATAGTAGATCGTTCCAACCCCTGCGGCGGAGGTTAATTTGCACGAGGATCTGGTCGGAACTGGCCTTTATCAGCTCAAGGGTGCGATCGGCTCGCCCTATTCGATGAAGATGCGCGCGGTCCTGCGGTATCGGCGCATTCCGTTCGTCTGGCAGGGCGGTCTGGCCGGGTTTGTCGCCGCCCAGGCGATGAAGGCCAAGGTGGTACCCGTGCTCGTCACACCGGAGGGCGAGGCCTGGAACGACTCCACCCGGTTGATCCAGCAACTTGAGGCCTGGCACCCCGGCACCCGCAGTCTGGTGCCGACGGATCCCGGTGTGGCCTTCCTGTCGCTGCTGCTCGAGGACATGGCCGACGAATGGCTGTCCAGAGCCATGTATCTCTACCGCTGGGCCCGGCCTGTGGATCAGGAACAGATGAGCCGCTGGCTGGCCTTTGACGCCATGCGGGGGGGCGGTGCCGATGCCATTGTCGAACAGGCTGTGGTCTGGCGGGACCGTCAGGTCGGGCGCCGCGACCTAGTAGGTGTCGGCGAGGCGGCCCAACCGGTCATCGAGGCCTCGGCCGCCCGGATCATGTCCGCCCTGAACCAGCGGGTGGTCGAGCGCGGCTTCCTGTTCGGCGACCGCCCGAGTGCGGCGGACATGGCCTTCTACGGCCAGCTGACCCAGCTCGCCACCGACCCGACGCCCCAGGCGCTCATGCGGGACCACTATCCCTGGCTGTTCCGCTGGGTGCAGATCACCGATGACCTGTCGGGTGATATTGAGGGCCAGTGGGATGAAGACGTCGACTCGCCGACCCTGAGGGCCCTGCTCGTCGAATGCGCGACCCACTACCTGCCCTGTCTTGTCGCCAATGCCGCGGCCGTGCAGCAGGGGCAGGCGACCTTCTCCTACCGGGCCGGCGGCGTTGAACTGTCCCAGCCGACGGATCGCTACCAGGCCAAATGCCTGCAGGTGATCCGCGGGGCCTTCGCGGATCTGGATCGCGAAACCCGCGCGCGGCTGTCCCCTGTTCTGATAGAGACAGGGTGTCACTCGCTTCTCGCCAGCGACGGATCCGAAGGAGTTGGGGCATGACTGATCAGGACCCGAAGAAGTGGTCATTCCGCCAGCTTGATCGCCGGTCGCTGCTGATCGGAACGGCGGCGGGAACGGCTGCGGCGGCCGGGGGTGCCCTGGCGATCGGGGCGATCCGCGAGGCGACAGCCCCCTATATCACGCCCGCAGCGGTGCCTGCCGGCACGGCTGCGCGGGTGCGCGAATCGTTCCGGGACTCGCGCCCGTCCTATTCGAGTGAGCCGACGGCGCCGCAGGGGGCACCGAACATCATCACCATCGTCATGGATGACGTCGGTTTCGCTGATCTGGGCTGTTACGGCAGCGAGATCCGCACCCCGGCCTTTGACGCCCTGGCCGGGGCGGGGCTGCGCTATTCCAATTTCCGTACCTGCGCCATGTGTTCGCCAACCCGGGCGGCGCTGCTGACGGGGCTGAACTCGCATTCGGCCGGCATGGGCTGGCTGGCGGACATCGACGCCGGCTATCCGGGCTATCGCGGTGATCTGACCCGCGAGGCCGCGACCATGCCGGAGATCCTGCGGGATGCTGGCTGGTCGACCTTCCTGGTCGGCAAATGGCATGTCAACAATTCGAGCAGCAGCGGTCCCAATGGGCCCTATCATAACTGGCCGACCTCGCGCGGCTTTGAGCGCGCCTACTGGTTCCAGGGCCATTCAACCGACTATTTCAAACCCTCTACTCTTCACGAGGGTGTGGCGCCGGTCGAACCGCCCGTCTCGGACGACTATTATGTCTGTGACGACCTGACCGACCGGGCGATCAGCTACATCCGGACGCAGAAGGCCCTGTCGCCGGACAAGCCCTTCCATCTCCAGCTGGCCTTCCCCGGTGCCCACTCGCCCCTCCAGGCGCGCGGCCGTGAGCGTGACGCCTACAAGGGGCAGTATGACATCGGCTGGGATGTCGTGCGTGCGGCCCGGCTTGAGCGGCAGAAGGAGATGGGGCTGTCACCGGCGACGACCAGCCTGCCGCCCCTGTCCTTCGGCACCCGCCCCTGGGCCGGGCTCAACGCCGTCGAACGGCGGGTTTTTGCCCGCTACATGGAGGTCTATGCCGCCATGATCACCAACATGGACAGCAACGTCGGGCGGCTGATGGACACCCTGCGCGACCTCGGTCAGGCGGACAACACCATCGTCCTGGTCATGTCCGACAATGGGGGATCCGGCGAAGGAACCCCCGAGGGATCGCCCAATGTCTTCGCCCCGGCGTTCGGTCGGCCGGTGCCGGTCGAGAAGGCCGCCGAACTCTATGATGTGATGGGCGAGGACGCGACCTTCCCCCACTACCCGATGGCCTGGGCCTGTGTTTCGAACACCCCGTTCCGCCTCTACAAGCAGTATGCCCACCTCGGTGGCGTCGCCGACCCCCTGATCGTGTCCTGGCCGCGCCGTATCCGCGACAAGGGCCGGGTCCGGGAAAAATTCGTCCATGTCGTCGACGTCATGCCGACCCTGCTCGAAGCCGCCGGCGTCGCCCGGCCGGAGACCTATCTCGGGGCCCCGCAAAAGCCGTTGGAGGGGGCCAGTTTCCTGCCCAACCTCCTGTCGGACCGGGCGCCGACCCGGACCGGCCAGTATTTCGAACTGGGCGGCAACCGGGCCTATGAGGACGGCCGCTGGCGACTGGTCAGCCGGCACAAGCGCGGCACCCTGCAAGAGGACGATGTCTGGGAACTCTACGACCTGACGAATGACTTCAACGAGAGCCGTGACCTTGCGGCTGCCAATCCCGAGGTCGTGCAGCGGCTCCGGGCCGCATGGCAGGCCGACGCCGAGAAATACAACGTCTTCCCGCTGGATGACCGCAGCCTGATGCTCAAACTCGTGCAGGACCGGCAGGCCAAGGGCCTTCGGGCCCGGTGGGATTTCCGGCCCCCGGTCGAGCCGCTCGCCCCGGACGTGGCCCCGCTCGTCTGTGGCCTCGATCACAAGCTCACCGTGGATCTGACCTGGGCACCGGGACAGGACGGGGTGCTGCTGGCATCGGGGTCCAAACACGCCGGCTATGTGCTGTATGTCGAGGACGGGCGGCTGACCTATGAATACAGCCTGGTGCCGTGGAGCGAGCGGATCGTCGCCAGTATCCCGCTGGTGCGGGGCCGGAACAGCGTCCGCTATGTCCAGACCATGACGGCCCGCCCGTTTGACGGCCGCGGAACCCTGTTTGTGAATGGTCGCAAGGCTGGCGAGCGAACCTATGAACAGGTCCTGTTTTCGCCGGGCTATGACGGCTTTTCGATCGGGGCCGATGTCGGCAACCAGGTCTCGGCCCGCTATTCGGGGCCGAACCCCTTCGGCGGCACGATCGAGCGGGTCCTGATCGAGGTCGATAACAAGCCGACCAATCCCCTTGAAATCCAGCGCTTCCTGGATCGCATGGGCATGACCGTATGAGCCCAGGGGCGGCGCTCGCGACCATGGTGACCATACCGGGTGGCGTCTTCCACCTGGGATCGGACGACCACTATCCCGAGGAGCGCCCGGTGCTGGCTGTCGAGGTCCCCGGCTTTGCCATCGATATCGGCCCGGTCACCAATGCGGCCTTTGGCCGGTTTGTCGCTGAGACCGGTTGGGTGACGACCGCCGAACGGCTCGATCCGCCGGGCTCGGCGGTCTTTGCCATGACCGCGGGGGCCGTGGACCTGAGCCGCCCGGACCAGTGGTGGCGGTTCGTCGATGGTGCCGCCTGGCACTGTCCGCAGGGCCCGGGTTCATCGATCGCGGGCCGCGAGGATCATCCGGTGGTCCATGTCTCCGCCGAGGATGCCCGCGCCTATTGCGCCTGGGCCGGCAAACGTCTGCCGAATGCACGGGAGTGGGAGGTCGCCGCGCGTGGGGGCCTGGACCGCGCCGTCTATGCCTGGGGTGACAGTCTTGCCCCGGGCGGGCAGCTCATGGCCAACATCTGGCGGGGAGCCTTTCCCTGGTGGTCAGAGGTTCCCGAACCCGGAACCACGCCCGTCGGCACCTATCCGGCCAATGGCTACGGGTTGTTGGACATGATCGGCAATGTCTGGGAGTGGACCTCGGAACCCTTTGACCAGACCCCGACCTGCGGCTGCAGCGAGGGCGCTGCCGGCGCGGTCCGGCAGACGCTGAAGGGCGGTTCCTACCTCTGTGCCGCTGAATATTGCGCGCGCTACCGGCCCGCCGCTAGAACCGGATTGCCCCCCGAAACCTCGACCGGACACATCGGTTTTCGATGTGCCGTGGATCTGACTTCCAGCCTGGACGAAGCCCCATGATTTCCCTCTACACCGCGCCGACCCCGAACGGCTGGAAGGCCTCCGTCGCCCTTGAGGAACTGGGCCTGCCCTATCAGGTGCATGCCATCGACCTGCTGTCGGGCGCGCAGCGGGCACCGGACTATCTGGCGATCAATCCCAATGGCCGTATCCCGGCCATCGTCGATCATGAGGCCGACGATTTCGCGGTCTTCGAATCCGGGGCGATCCTGATCTACCTTGCCGAAAAGACCGGCCAACTGATGCCCGCGGACGCCAGGGGACGCAGTCGGGTGCTTCAGTGGCTTATGTTCCAGATGGGCGGGATCGGCCCGATGATGGGACAGGCCAATGTCTTCCATCGCTATTTCCCCGAGAAGATCCAGGTCGTGATCGATCGTTACCAGGGCGAGAGCGGACGACTGTTCGGCGTCCTTGACCGGCAGCTGGCGGATCATGAATGGCTGGCGGGGGACTATTCCATCGCCGACATCGCCAACTGGTGCTGGGTCCGGACCCACAAATGGTCGGGGGTGGACATCGGACCGTTCGAACACCTTCAGCGCTGGGTCGCGGCCATTGCGGCCCGTCCGGCGGCCCAGGCGGGCATCAAGGTGCCGTTTGATCTTGAGGCCATGATGGCGGCCACCCGTGGCGGTGCCGAGACCTTCGCCCGCGGGGGGCAGACCCTCGTCAACATGGGTGGGTCCAAGGATTGACCGGCATGTTTTCCGCGCTCGGGCGCGAGGTTCGGTTCCTGCGGGGCGGACTGCGCATGCTGGCCCGGATTTCCCGTCTCAAACCGGGCTCCGGCGTCAATCTCGCCGATGACCTCGAAGGGGCTGTCGACCGTCATGCCGCGCGGGTCGCGATCCTGTTCGAGGAAGAGCGCTGGACCTATGCCGACCTCGAGAGCCGCGCCAACCGCTATGCCGCCTGGGCGCTGGACCGGGGGCTGAAGCCGGGTGCGACGGTCGCCCTGTTCATGGAAAACCGGCCTGACTATCTGGCGATCTGGTTCGGCATGGCCAAGGTCGGATTGTCGACGGCCCTGATCAATACCCAGCTGACGGGGGCCGGGCTGGCCCATTGTGTCGACACCGCCGGGGCCGATCATGTCATCGTCGACGCCCCGCTGGCGGAGGCCTGGCGGTCTGCCCGGGCCCATCTGCGGACGGCGGCGACCGCCTGGCTGTCCGGTGCGGTGGCTGAGGATTTCGCCGCGCTCGACCCGCTGCTGCTGGACGCCTCGTCCGCGCGCCCCGACCGGCAGCTGCGCGCCGGCATCCGGGCCGAGGACCTGGTCCTGCTGATCTATACCAGCGGCACGACCGGCCTGCCGAAGGCTGCGCGGATCACCCATCTGCGCATGCTGCTGACCATGCATTCCTTTTCCGCGGCCACCGGATCGACGGCGCGCGATGTGATCTATGCGCCCCTGCCGCTCTATCACACGGTCGGCGGGGTCTGTGCGCCCGGCATCGCGCTGACGGTGGGCGGGGCCATCGCCCTGCGCCGCCAGTTCTCGGCCAGCGCCTTCTGGAGCGACTGCGTCCGTTTCGATGCCACCCTGTTCCAGTATATCGGCGAGCTCTGCCGCTATCTGCTCAACGCGCCGGACCACCCGGACGAACGTCGTCACCGGCTGAGGCTGGTCATCGGCAACGGGCTGCGACCGGACGTCTGGGACCGGTTCCAGGCGCGGTTCGCCATCCCCCGGATCCTCGAATTCTACGGCGCGACCGAGAGCAATCTCTCCCTGTTCAACCTCGATGGTGGGCCCCATGCGATCGGTCGTGTTCCCGCCTATATGAAGGGGGCGGTCAATGTGGCCCTGATCCGGTTCGATCCTGTTGCGGAGTCTCCGGTCCGGCAAGTTTCCGGCCGCTGTATCCCTTGTGTCGAGGGCGAGGTCGGTGAAGCCATCGCCCGGATCGACCCGGCCAAGGCCCAGATGCGGTTCGAGGGCTATTCCGACGCCGGGGCGACCGAGAGCAAGATCCTCCGCGACGTGTTCGAGCCCGGGGATGCCTGGTTCCGGTCGGGGGACCTGATGCGATCCGACCGGCTCGGCTATTTGTATTTCGTGGACCGGATCGGGGACACCTTCCGCTGGAAGGGCGAGAATGTCTCCACCGCCGAGGTCGCCGGGGTCATCGCCGCCGTGCCGGGGATCCTTGAGGTCAATGTCTATGGCGTGGAGATCCCGGGCTGCAGCGGCCGTACCGGCATGGCCAGCCTGGTTGTCGACGAGGCCCAGTTCGATCCGGCCCGGGTTCGGGCGGCGGTGCATGCGGGCCTGCCCGGTTACGCCCGGCCCCTGTTTCTGCGCCTGACCCGGGCCATGGAGGTGACGGGTACGTTCAAACAGAAGAAGTCCGAAGCCATCCAGGAGGGGTTTGACCCCCGGACCGTCGCCGACACCCTGATGTTCGATGACCCTCGCCACGAGGCCTATGTGCCTCTGTCGCCCGCGCTCCATGCCGAGATCGTTTCCGGGGCCCTGCGGCTATGACCGGTGGGCCGGGCCGGGTTGTCATACTGGCCGCCCTCGTCATGGCGGGACTGGGCAGTTGCAGTCCGGCTGCCCGGATCGCTCCGTTGGTCTGCCCGGCGACCCCGACGACGGATCAACCGGGACAGCTGATCGATGTGCCGGCGGGACGCTTCCTGATGGGCGATGACGTCTATGCCGATGAGGGCCCGCCGCGCCACGAGACGGTCGCGGCCTTCCGCATCGATGCGACCGAGGTGACCAATGCCCGGTTCGCCCGTTTTGTCGAAGAGACCGGCTATGTCACGGTCGCCGAGCGGCCGGTCGATCCGGCCCAGTATCCCGGCATGCCGGCGGCAGCCCTGCAGCCCGGTTCCGCGGTCTTCCGGTTCGACAGTGCGCGGTTCGATGCCGGCAATCCCGGGACCTGGTGGACCTTCGTTCGCGGTGCATCCTGGCGCCATCCCGAAGGACCCGGCAGCGACCTCAACGGGCGGGAATTCCTTCCGGTGGTTCATATCGCCCTCGCCGATGCCGAGGCCTATGCGCGGTGGGCCGGACGTCGGCTGCCGACCGAGATCGAATGGGAATGGGCGGCGCGGTCGGCGGATGCCGCCGCCGGAAACCCCGGTCGTCAGCCGTCCGAGGCCAATACCTGGCAGGGCGTGTTTCCAGCGAGGAACACGGGTCAGGATGGCTATGACGGTGCCGCCCCGGTCGGGTGTTTCAAGGCCAACGGCCTGGGCATTCACGACATGATCGGCAATGTCTGGGAATGGACCGCCGATCCGTACCGGCAGACCCGGACCCTGACGGTCGCGCCCGGCGAGCCCGGGGCGGATCCGCGCCAGCCGGGCGTCGCGGTGGGGGTCATCAAGGGTGGCAGCTACCTGTGTGCGCCCAACTATTGCATGCGCTACCGGCCGGGCGCGCGCCAGGCCCAGGACCTGACCCTGGGGGCCTCCCATGTCGGTTTCCGCACGGTTGCACCGATGCCGTGATCAGGCCCCGGTCTGCAGCTCATAGTCCCGTAGCCGGAAACGCCGCAGCCGCTGCCGCAGCCGGCTGGCGCTCCATGGCCAGTTGGTGCTGTTGCGGCCGTTCCGGTCGATGAAATAGCTGGTGCAGCCGCCACTGTTCCAGACGCTGGACTGCAGGGCCGCCTGCACTTCGTCATTGTAGGACCGGCAGACCTCGGCGCGGACCGACAGGGTGGTGATCTTCTGCGCCCCGGCCTGCCGCAGGGCGTCCATGATGTAGTCCAGCTGCGCCTCGATCATCACAAAGGCCGAGGAGAAGGTGTAGAGGTTCGGGCCGAAGGTCAGGAAACAGTTGGGGGCGTCCGGGGCCGTGGTGCCCAGGTAGACTTCCGGGCTGCCCTGCCACTGGTCGGCGAGCGACCGCCCGCTGGTCCCGATGATGATCTCCGCCACCGGTGGATTGGCGACCTCAAATCCGGTCCCGAAGATGATCAGATCAACCTCGCAGGACGAACCGTCGGTCGCGATGATCGTCTTGCCCTGAACCTCCGCGACGTCGCTGACCACCGTCACATTCGGCCGGGCCAGGGCCCTGTACCAGCTGTTGGACTGAAGAATGCGTTTGCAGCCGATCGCGAAGTCCGGCGTCAGTTTCTTGCGCAGGGCCTCGTCCTCTACGGCACGCTCGATGTTCCGGCGTGCGCTCGCCTCCAGCCTCTGCCGGGCCTTGGGGCGGTTGAGGCTGCCGTTCAGTCGTTCAAAGGCCCGGTAAAGCACCTGCCGGAGCAGGGACTGCAGGATCGGAAAGCGCTCGAACCGGCGCTGCCATGTCTCCGATACGGCCAGGTCCATCTTGGGCAGGACCCAGGGCGGCGTCCGCTGGAACAGGGTCAGCTGCGCCACGCGGGGCTGGATGGCGGGCAGAAACTGGATGGCCGAGGCACCGCTGCCGATGACCGCGACCCGCTTGTCCGTCATGTCGTAGTCGTGATCCCACCGCGCCGAATGAAAACGGGCACCGGTAAAGCTCTCCAGTCCCTTGATGCGGGGCAGGCGGGGCTGGTGCATCGGACCACAGGCCATGATCACGAAATCCGCCGTGAACCGGCCGGCACTGGTCTCCAGCCGCCAGAGCCGCGTATCCGGGTCCCAGACGGCCTGTTTCAGCTCGTGATTCAACCGGACGAACGGCAGGATGCCGAACCGCGCGGCGACCGCCCGGCAGTAGTCCCGGATCTCTGCCTGGGGCGCAAAGAAGCGGCTCCAGCGCGGGTTCGGCGCAAAGGAATAGGAATAGAAGGCCGAGGGGATGTCACAGGCGCAGTCCGGATAGGTGTTGTCGCGCCAGACCCCGCCCATCTCGTCCGCCTTTTCCAGAAGCTGGAAGGCGATCCCCGCCTGGCGCAGCCGGATCGCGGCACCGATGCCGGCGAAACCGGCACCGACCACGATCACCCGGACATGTTCGCTCCCGGATGCCGACTCCGTCCCGGCGCGGCCGGGCTGGTTCGTCCGGGTCGCTGAACTCATGGCAATTCTTCCCCGATCCCGCCGCGCCGGCGACGGGATCGTCCGACGCACATCCGGCCCCTGCGGGTTCTGCGATGATGAATGGGCGTCCGCCGGAATGCAATGTCAGTTTCGGAACACAATTTCCGTCCCGGCTTGATGGTCTCAGAATTTGATCGTAGACCTGCCCGGTGAGCAATACAGCATCAGTGATCGCTCCCGTGAGTCGGGCAGAGCGTCAGCGCTTGCAGTTACGGCAAGAAATAATTGATGCCGCCTTCATGGAGTTTTCTGAACGCGGCTACCATCAGACCGGAATTTCTCACATCGCCAAGCGTCTCGGCATCGGTCATGGGACATTCTACAGATATTTTGAGAACAAGCGCGACATCCTCGAACATGTCATCGACAGTGTCTGCGACAAGATCCGGCTTGCCATGGCCGAGGCCAATGCCCCAACGGCCAGCAAGACGCTGGAAGACTATGAGGCCCAGCTGGCGCGCCTCGGGGTCTCATTGAGCAGGATCCTACATGAGACGCCGGGCCTGTTCCGGATCCTGCTGCTGGAGGCGACCTCGATCGACCCGGAGATGACGCGGCGGATCACCGACTTCTTCGACTGGTGCGCCCGACAGGTCGATGCCTATTTCGAAAACGGCATGCGGCAGGGCTTCCTGCGCAGCGATCTGGACAGACAGGCCACGGCCCATGTGCTGGTCGGCATGATCTTCAGCACGATCCTGATGACGATCAACGCGGGTGACCCGGATCTTCTCAAACGAATGAATTCCGCCGTCAGACGCATGCTTCTGGACGGTATCGCCAGCCGTCCGGATTTCCAGAACAGGTCTGAACCTACATGACATATGCCATCGATCCCGAGCTGGCGCCGTTCGTTGCCTCGATCCCGTCGGGTTCGTTCGTCGACCCGGTCCCGGCGCGCCGGTTTTTCGAGGATGTGAATGCGATGCTGTCGGCCGGGATCGATACCAGCGCGCTGGTCATCGAGGACGGCTCGGTGCCGGGCGAGGCCGGACGGCCGCCGGTGCCGATCCGGATCTACCGGCCGAAGAATGCCCCGGATGTTTCGGCGGCCATTCTGCAGATCCACGGCGGCGGTTTCGTCGTCGGCAGCCTGGATACCGAACATGGTCTGGCCGTGCATAACGCCGTCAGCCTGGGCGTGACCGTCGTCACCGTGGACTATCGGCTCGCCCCGGAGAACCCTTATCCGGCGGGACTGGACGACTGCTATGCCGCGCTGGTCTGGATGCATCAGCAGGCCGCAGCGCTGCGGATCGATCCGGCGCGGATCGCGGTCTATGGGGTCAGTGCCGGCGGCGGTCTGGCTGCGGCCCTCTGCATCCTGGCCCGGGACCGGTCAGGGCCGGCCATCTGTTTCCAGCATCTCAGCATTCCCGAACTCGACGACCGGCTGGACACCCCCAGCGCCCGGGCCTTTACGGATACGCCGATCTGGAAACGGTCCCTGGCCGAGACCAGCTGGGACTACTACCTGGGTTCAGCCTGGCGGCGCGGGGCGGACGATGTGCCGGTCCTGGCCGCACCGGCGCGGGCGACCGATCTCGGCGGCCTGCCTCCGGCCCTGATCAACACCATGGAGTTCGACCCGCTGCGAGATGAGGGTCTGCTCTATGCCATGCAGCTCCTGAGTGCCGGTGTCAGTGTCGAGGTGCACAGCTATCCGGGGACGTTCCACGGCTCGGCCATCTTTCCGGCCCGGGTCAGTCGGCAACAGGCCCGGGACAGCGAGGACGCCCTGCGCCGGGCCTTGCGCTGAACCGCATCATCGCGGTCTCTCATTGCGAGGCACCGTCCTGACAAGCGCCGCCGGGCAGGCCGATCCGGCATCCGGTTCAGTGCCGGGGGGTCACACCCGTTCGAGTGCCAGGGCGATCGCACGGTCGGGCGCTACCGGGCGATGAAGCTGTGTCTGACGGGAGATCAGATTTCGGCCGAAGAGGCCGAGCAATACGGTCTTGTTTCTGAGAGGGTGCCGGCGGGTGAGGCGACCGACCGCGCAATCGCCCTGGGACGTCAGATCGCCACCATGCCGCCGTTGGCCGTAAAGGCCATCAAGTCAGCCATAAGGTTCGGCTCGGACAAGGGGCTGGAGGCCGGTCTGGCGGAAGAGCGCAGGCTGTTCACGAGCCTGTTCGCGACGGCTGACCAGAAGGAAGGCATGACGGCCTTCATGGAGAAACGCCCGCCGGTGTATCGCGGCGGCTGACCTATTTCAGCCGGATATCGACCCGTACGACATCACCGCGGTAGATCCCGTTCGAGACCAGAACGAGCCGGCCGCGCTGGTCCACAGCCGAGCGCGTCACATGGCAGATGGGTGCGTTCAGCGGCAAGCCAAGCAACTGTGCGGTCTCGATATCGGCTGTTCCGATCGTGAGGGTCTGCTGGGCCTCGACGATCTTCACGCCCGATACGCCGGACACGAGCCTGAGGGCGGTTTTTGTCCTCAGATCGGCGTCGCTGAGTTTGGAAGCGACCCGCTCGTCAACATAGATGTCGGCCAGAAGGAAGGTCTGGCCGTTCATCGAGTGCCGCCTGCGCAAACGGCGATAGGTCTGGCCGGCCTGGCCGATGGCGTGATGAACCAGGGGCGCGCCGCCCTTTTCATCGACCAGAACCTCTATTTCCGCGCCCTCGCGTGAGCTCAGCAGGCCCTGCCAGTCGGTTTCCACGCCACACCAGAGCAGGTCCTGGGGGCGACGTTTTACGAAGGTGCCCTTGGCCCGAAAACGCTCGATCAGACCCTCTGCCTCGACGAGTCCGAGCGCCTGGCGAATGGTCGCCCGCGCCACGCCGCACTCCAGGGCCAATTCGTCGACCGTCGGCGTCTGCTGACCGACCGGCCACTGCCCTGACTCAATTCGGCGGCGGAAAAGGGTAGCAAGCTGGATATACCGGGAGACTGCGCTACGCCCCAGCCCGGCGTCACCCTCGTTCAATTCAATCATCAGACACCTATACTGCCGCTCGTCGAAATCCTCAACGCGTGCATTGTTCGACTGTTGAGAGTCGACTTGACCCCGCGCGATCTC